>JBHHXU010000036.1:0-9720 GCA_046757185.1 Thermodesulfobacteriota bacterium | reverse complement strand
ATGAACATGGTGGGGAGATAGAACCCACGCATATGCCTCCTCCCGGTGAGCGTGAGATAGAAGAGGCTGATGAAACCGGTGGCGAGAACGACGGTGAGCGCCGCCAGTGAGACAACACCGAACTCGGAAAGGAGGATCGGCTTTTTTATGAGAGATGAGATAACGAGAGAAGGGATGGTGAGATAGAGAAGCGTTTCGACAAGGGGTTCGAGACTGATTTTTTTAAAGGCGGCAAAGAGGTAGCCGAGCCCAATGATGCAAAATACCGGGAATACTATGGCGAATACATCTACAAAGGGCATGGTTTCAAGGGAAACTTGTTGACGGTCTCATCCCTCTTTTAAGATACTTCCGGCGCTATTTCATGGGGACGCCAACGGTAGGCGTGATGAGCTCCGCAAAGATGAGGGGGATAAAAGGAGCGCTTTCAGCCCCCACGAGGCTTCATCAACGACAAGGCTCTCCCCCCTCCCGCGCTCGGCCCTAGATGCCACACAGAGTGTTATTAGAACAAAGCAGACCAAGCCCGATGAAGCAGAGGAGCAACGTCGGCATGCAAAGTTCTAACGCTCTGTATAATGACTACTCCACCACCACCAGCGTTTCATCAGGGTTGACCGAATCGCCCTCCTTGACGTATATCTCCTTTACCACTCCATCCATGGGGGTATGGACCTCGTTCTCCATCTTCATGGCCTCAACAACAAGGACGGTGTCTCCGGCAGATACCTTGTCGCCAACGGCAACCTTTATCTTTGTGACCCGCCCGGGGATCGGCGCCGTGACATCTCCCTCTTTCTGCGCCTTCGGTCTCGTCGATTCCGTCGTAGCTCTCCCCTCAATCTCTCCTGCTGTCGATGGAAGGATCTCCGTCAGCGTCTCTATCATGACCTCTTCAAGGATACCGTCTATCTTTAGAAAGAAGGGCCTCTTCCCCTCCGCCTTATGACCGGCGCCCGCTACCTTTACCCTGTACGATTCACCGTGGACGGTGATGTTAAACTCACTCGGCGCCAGGGACGGCAATAAGGACTGGTCCGGTGTAGCCTCCTCCGGCTCCTCCAACGGTTCAGGCGTGAGTGTCCCCTCCTCCCTCTGTTCGAAGTATTCAAGCGCTACATTGGGGAAGAGTGCATAGAGGAGGACATCCTCGATGTTCTTTGCCTTCCCATCCAGCTCACGGGTGAGACGGTCAAGTTCCGGTTCGAGGAGGTCCGCGGGCCTGCACGTTATGTGTTGCTCATCCCCGATGGCTCTCTTTTCGATTACTTCATCAACGGGGGCCGGGGGGGTCCCGTAGAGTCCCTTGAAATAGTTGCGCGTCTCACTCGTTATGACACTGTATCTCTCGCCGGTGAGGACATTGAGCGTCGCCTGGGTTCCGACGATCTGGCTCGATGGCGTCACCAGCGGCGGGTAGCCCATATCCTTCCTTACCCTTGGTATCTCATCAAGGACATCGTTCATCTTATCGAGGGCGTTCTGTTCCTTCAGCTGATGGGCGAGGTTGGATATCATCCCTCCCGGCACCTGTGAGATAAGGGTCCTCGTGTTGACACCCATATATCCGGTCTCGAACTTCTTATACTTCACCCTCACCTTCTTGAAATACTCGGCAATCTCGGCCAGGAGCGTCAGATCCAACCCTGTGTCGTAGTGGGAATCCTTAAGGGCCACGACGAAGCTCTCCGTCGGAGGCTGGGACGTTCCCGATGCGAGGGCCGACATGGCGGTATCGATAATATCCGCCCCCCCTTCAATTGCCTTCATATAGCTCATTGACGCGAGACCGGAGGTGTCGTGGGAGTGCATGTGTACGGGCAGGGACGACCGCTTCTTCAGGGCCGACACGAGGTCGAAGGCCGCATAGGGTGTCAACAACCCCGCCATATCCTTTATGCATATGGTGTCGGCCCCCATCTCTTCGAGTTTCAGCGCCATCTCTACAAAGCCGTCGTTGGTGTGAATGGGACTGGTCGTATAGCAGACGGCTGCCTCAACAGTGGCGCCTGCCTCCTTGACGGCCTTGATCGCAGCCTCCATGTTGCGTATGTCATTGAGGGCGTCGAAGATCCTGAATATATCGATGCCGTTCTTCACCGACCTCTCGATGAATTTAATGACCACGTCGTCCGAGTAGTGCCGGTATCCGACGAGGTTCTGCCCCCTCAAGAGCATCTGCAGCTTCGTCTTCGGGAGGGCCTTTCGCAGAGTCCTCAGCCGCTCCCACGGGTCCTCCTTCAGGAAACGAAGACAGGCATCAAAGGTCGCGCCGCCCCATACCTCGAGGCTGTAGTAGCCGACGCGGTCGAGCTTTTCACATATCTCGAGCATGTCCTTCGTTCTCATCCTCGTCGCCAGAAGGGATTGATGTGCATCCCGCAGCACCGTGTCCGTTATCTGAACTTTCTTTTTTTTATTATCAGACATACGCTTCTCCATGATAGTGTTGTTGATCAAAGATGAGGTGGAAGGCGGGGCTATAAACCGTGAAAAGCCGCTATGGCGGCGGATATGGCGGCTACCTTGTCCGTCGGGTCTTCAAACTCCTCATAATCCAAAAGTTCCGGTCTTCTGTCGATATAACCGGTGTCGAACCTGCCCTCCCGGAATTCATCGTCATGCATGATCTTCCTGAGATAGGGGATGTTGGTCTTCACCCCTCTGATGATAAACTCCTCAAGTGAGCGGTGCATCCTTGCAACCGTCTCATTCCAGTCACTCCCCCACACTATGAGCTTTACCACCATAGAGTCGTAATAGCCGGGGATCTCATAATCCTTGTAGAGCGCTCCATCGATCCTGACACCGATTCCGCCGGGGGAGTAATAGGCCGTCACTCTGCCCGAGCTCGGCAGGAAGTTGTTTTTGGGGTCCTCCGTGCATATACGGCACTCCATCGCATAGCCCCTGGTGATAACCTCCTCCTGCCTGATGCCGAGCTCCTTCCCCGCGGCAATCGCAATCTGCTTTTTGACGATGCTGATTCCGGTTACCTCCTCGGTGATGGTATGCTCAACCTGTATCCTCGTATTCATTTCGAGGAAGTAGAAGTTCAAATCACTATCGACGAGGAACTCAACCGTACCGGCATTGGCGTAGTTTGACGCCCGCGCCGCCCTGATTGCGGCCTCGCCCATCTTCGACCGCGTCGTATCGTCGAGGAGGAGGGAGGGGGCTATCTCAATCACCTTCTGATGCCTCCGCTGGATCGAGCAGTCCCTCTCGCCGAGATGGATGACATTGCCGTGATTATCGGCAAGTATCTGAATCTCGATGTGGTGGGGGTTCTCGAGGAACTTCTCAATAAAGACATCGGTAGAACCGAAGGCGCCCTTCGTCTCCGACCTCGCCGCCTCAACGGCGCCCTTCAGCTCGTCCTCGTGCCGCGCAATCCTCAGCCCCCTGCCGCCGCCGCCCGCCGACGCCTTCACCATAACCGGATAACCGATCTCTTCGGCTATCTCCGCGGCCTCATCGACATCCTTAACACTCCCCTCGCTGCCGGGGAGGACGGGGACGCCCGCCTTCTTCATCATATCCCTTGCCTTTACCTTATCCCCCATATCCGCAATCGACGAACTGGAGGGGCCGATGAAGGTTATCCCCACCCTTTCACATATTTTAGGAAACTTCGGGTTTTCGGAGAGGAACCCGTACCCCGGATGTATCGCGTCAACGCCGACCTTCAGGGCGAGATCGATTAACCTGTGTATGTTCAGATAACCTGCAATCGGTCCGGGTCCCACGAGGTACGACTCATCCGCCTTCTTCACGTACAACGCCGTGGCGTCGGCCTCGGAATAGACGGCAACCGTTTCGATATCGAGCTCCTTACACGCCCTTATGACCCGTGTGGCAATCTCACCCCTGTTCGCTATCAATACCTTTTTAAACATAACTCAGAAAGGGTAATCATTTTCATCTACCCTGTCAAGCTTAAATGCCTTCCCCTTTTGAGCACCTCCTTCACCACTTTCCTGAATCGCAGGTCATCTTCTCCCTTGACTTTTCCACGCCATTCAAGTACTTTTATGGAGATTTTCAGGAGCTGTCAGGAAACCCCCATATGAGATTAGGCACTCTGGTCCTCGGAAGACATCCGGTACTTGTCGGCGTCCTCACGGAATTTCATAACAAACGGGTGTTGAGCAATGCGCTGAGGAGCGGTATAGACGCCGTCGAGTTGCGGATAGACCACTGTAATAAACCGGACACAGCGCTCCAGGCAGGTATAATAGGCACTATTCGCGCAAGGGCGCTCCCGATCATTGCCACCGTCAGGAGTATCAGGGAGGGTGGTAAGTATCCAATCACCGATAAGAAAAGAGTTGAATTATTCAGAACACTTATCCCCCTTACCGATGCCGTTGATATAGAATTAAGCTCAAAGGAAATCCTGAAAGATGTGGTAAAGGCTGCAAAGAGATCGAGAAAGCGGGTCATTATTTCCCATCACAACTTTCAGTCCACACCGCCAAAGATCAGGCTGGAACGGATTATCGATCAGGGGAGATCAGAGGGCGGGGATATTATCAAGATAGCGGCAATGGTCAAAGATGACCGGGATCTGCGGAGACTCGCCCGCGTAACTCTCGAACACAAGAACCTCGTTACCATCGCGATGGGGAGCAGAGGGATAGCATCGAGGATATTTTTCCCCCTCCTGGGCTCTCTCCTCACCTATGCGCCCATAGGTGAGGCAACTGCGCCGGGCCAGTTGCCGATAAAGGTCACGAGGGAGGAATTGAACCGCTACTATCTCTGAATAATCGAATTATCGAACCCACATTATTTATTTAGCAACCATAGAGGGTACAGATAACATTCAATGTTTTCAAGATATTATCTGTGTTCTCTAATATTGGGTCTTGAATGGTTTTTCACTTTAAGAGCGCACAGAGAAATATAATAAGAGAGATTTCTCTCCTCGGATAAATAGATTTCCCCGCCTGCCTGTGCCGCTGCAGACAGGTGCCCTCCGTGGTTAGTGCATTATAAGGGTAAACAGATAGTGTCAACTCATGGAGCTGTCTGGTCGGAGATATAAGGCTTACACACCTGTTCACATACGCACTTTATCAACTGTAAAGGAGGAAAGTAGTCTATGACAGTAAGGATCGCAATCAATGGCTTTGGGAGAATAGGGAGGAATATCCTGCGGGCCTCCATCAATGACAGGGAGCTTGAATTTGTCGCCATCAATGACATTACCGATGCAAAGACGCTCGCCCACCTCTTGAAATACGACTCGGTCTTCGGGGTCTTCGATGCCGACGTGGGGGTGAAGGAAAACGCCATTATTGTCAATGGAAAGGAGATAGCGATATCAGCCGAAAGGGACCCGACGCAACTGCCGTGGAAGGAGCTTGGAATCGATATAGCCCTTGAGTGCACAGGCCTCTTCACCAGCGGGGAGAAGGCGGGGGGACACCTCACCGCAGGTGCAAAGAAGGTCATCATATCGGCGCCGGCGAAGGGAGAGGATATCACTATCTGTATGGGGGTCAACCACGAAAAATACGAGGCGAACAACCACCATATTATCTCGAATGCCTCATGCACCACCAACTGCCTCTCACCGGTGGCAAAGGTGCTCCTCGAGAACTTCGGCATCGTGAAGGGCATGATGACGACGGTCCACGCCTACACGAACGACCAGCGGATACTCGACCTTCCCCACAAGGATTTACGGAGAGCAAGGGCCGCGGGGCTCTCACTGATACCGACCACGACGGGAGCCGCCAAGGCGGTCTCGCTCGTCCTGCCCGAACTCAAGGGTAAACTGGACGGTATGGCCGTCAGGGCGCCGGTCCCCAATGTCTCGCTTGTAGACCTGACGGTCGAGTTAGAGAAGGAGACAAACCCGCAGGATATCAACACGGCCATGAAGAAGGCGGCAGACGGAGCCCTCAAGGGTATCCTCGGCTACTGCGAGGAGCCGTGCGTCTCCATCGACTTCAAGGGCAACCCCCACTCCTCCATCTTCGATGCCCTCACCACCCAGGTCATGGGAGGAAAACTCGCAAAGGTGCTTGCATGGTACGACAATGAGTGGGGTTTCTCGTGCCGTATGCGGGATCTTGTAAATTATATCGTCTCCAAAGGGCTCTGATTCCGGTATCGAACATTTTCAACGAGGTAATCGATGGACACTACAATCCCCTATATTGATGAAATAGACATAAAGAATAAAAATATACTCATGAGGGTCGACTTCAACGTCCCTGTCGACGAGAGCGGGAACATAACGGATGACATGCGCATACGTGCGGCCCTCCCCACTATAAACTATGCCCTCGATGAGGCCGCCAGGGTCGTCCTCACCTCTCATATGGGAAGACCAAAGGGGAAACGTGTGCCGGAGCTGAGCCTCTCCCAGGTGGCGAAGAGGCTCTCCCGACTCCTCGAAAAGGAGGTGGCGCTGGCGCCCGACTGCGTCGGAGAAGAGACAGAGGCCCTGATCAGGAGTATGAAGAAAGGCGCCGTCCTCCTCCTCGAGAATCTGCGGTTCCACCCCGAGGAGGAGGCAAACGACGAAGAATTCGGGAAGAAACTGGCCTTCGACGCCGATGTCTATATAAACGACGCCTTTGCCACGGCCCACAGGGCCCACGCGTCGAACGTTGCCGTCACACACCATGTCAAGGAGTGTGCCGCCGGACTCCTCATGAAGAAGGAACTCTCCTTCTTCAGACAGGCAATGGTTCAACCCATGCGGCCCCTCACCGCCATTATCGGCGGGAAAAAGGTGTCCGACAAGGTGGGGGTCCTCTTCAGCCTCTGCGAAAAGGCCGATAAGCTCATCATCGGCGGCGGCATGGCCCTTACCTTCTTCAAGGCCCTCGGCCATGAGGTGGGGACCTCCTTTGTCGACGAGGAGGCCATCGAAACCGCCAGGGAGGTCATCGCCAGGGTTCATGAGCATAAGATAAAATTCTACCTCCCCGTTGACTTTGTTGTTGCCGATAAGTTTGACAGGGCGGCGGAATCAAAGGTTGTCACCTCCCAGGAGATACCGAAGGAGTGGATGGCCCTCGACATCGGGCCGGCTACCGTCACCCTCTTCTCCGAGGCCATACAGAACGCAAAGACTATCGTCTGGAACGGCCCGATGGGGGTCTTTGAGATGGACGCCTTCAGCCGCGGGACCTTTGCCATGGTAACCCATGTGGCGAATAGCTACGCGCTCACCATCATCGGCGGGGGAGACACGGATGTGGCCGTCCACCGTGCGGGAGAGCACAGGAGGATGAGCTACATGTCAACGGGGGGCGGCGCCTTCCTTGAGCTTCTTGAGGGGAAGAACCTCCCCGGTATAAACGCACTCAGCCGGTGTCGGGAAAAAACGCAGGGAGTGCGATAACACAAAGCCTTTTCAGGAGAACAATAACTATGTTCAGACCATTTATCGCCGGAAACTGGAAGATGAACGGCACCACAGAGGATGCCGAGCGTCTCATCGCGAAGTTGAAGGAGGCCATCGGCGGCATCGATTCAACCGAGGTAGCTGTAGCCCCCCCCTTTACCGCCGCCTATTCCGTCGGGAAACTCCTTGCAGGCAGCTCCATTGCCCTCGCCGCACAGGATGTCTATTGGGAGGAGAAGGGGGCCTTTACCGGAGAGATATCAACCGTTATGCTGAAGGATGTGGGGTGCAAGTATGTCATCGTCGGCCACTCTGAGCGGAGGCATCTCCTCAACGAGACCGATGAGATGGTGAACAGGAAGCTTAACGCCGCCCTGAAAGGGGGGTTGAAGCCCATACTCTGCGTCGGTGAGACCCTCGACGAACGGGAGCGGGGTGAGGCTATGACTATTGTAAAGAGACAGGTCGTGGAGGGTCTCAGGGGTGTCCTGCCGGCCCAGATGAGGGAGATCACCATCGCCTACGAACCGGTCTGGGCAATCGGAACAGGAAAGACCGCGACACCCGACAAGGCCGAGGAGATACACAACGCATTGCGGAACCTCCTCTACGACACCTATGACCGCGAGCATCTCAAGGAGACAAGAATCCTTTACGGGGGAAGCGTCAATGCGGGAAATATCGATACCCTCATGGCCCAACCGAACATCGACGGCGCCCTGGTAGGGGGCGCGAGCCTGAAGGCGGAGGAGTTCGCCAGGATCGTGAAGTTCCAGCCCCTCTGATCTTTTCTCTCTTTACGGAACAAATATATTGATAATTACGTTATGATGTTTTATAGTACTTTGTTATTGGAGGTTTCATGTTTACCGCAGTTGTAGTGCTACATATCGTTGTGAGTATTGTCCTCATCATCGTGGTCCTCTTACAGGCCGGTAAAGGGGCGAGCATCGGCGCCTCTTTCGGCGGCGCTTCGAGCCAGACCCTTTTCGGGAGTGCAGGGCCGGCCACCTTCTTTGGGAAGATGACGGCTGCGTGCGCGGTCATCTTCATGATTACCTCCATGTCACTTACCTATATGACCGCTGCAAAGAGAAGGTCATCGGTCATGGAGGGGGTCGAGACTATCGAGAAGGCGCCCGCTCAGGAGGCCCCCTCAGAGGAGACTCCCTTACAGAAGCCGGAAGAGACCGCTGCACCGGAAAAGGCGCCTGCTGAACAATAGTCGTTATTCCCCGTAAGACACAGGTCTACCCGTCTCGCCCGCCTCTCAATAAAGAGTGTTATGAATTTTGAGCCCATAATCGTTAGCGCCTGTCTGCTCGGCATAAAGTGCCGCTACAATGGGACAGATGCCGCAAGCACGGCTCTCATCGAGATGGCGCGGTCACATCTCCTCATCCCCTTCTGCCCGGAACAGCTTGGGGGCCTTGCCACCCCGAGAACAGAGGCCGAGATAGAGGACGGGAGCGGTAACGATGTGCTCGACGGCGCCTCCAGGGTACTCACCGGGAACGGGAAAGACGTAACATTACACTTTACACGGGGTGCCGAAGAGGTCTTGAAGATTGCGCGGCTTTTTGATATAAGTGAGGCGATCCTGAAGGAGAAGAGCCCGTCGTGCGGTGTCACCAGCATTACGAGGAGAGGAAACGTGGTAAGAGGAGCGGGAGTCACCGCCGCGCTCCTCAGGCGGGAAGGTCTCCTGGTAAAAAGCGCAGAATAACGAGAGGAGGATTTACGCCATGAAGATAACCTATCACAGCCACTCCTGTTTTCAGCTAGAGGGAGCCGATCACAGCATTATCATCGACCCCTTCCTCACCGACAACCCCCTTTCAAAGGTTACCCCTGAAGAGATAAAAGTCGATACGATCCTCGTCACCCACGGTCACTTCGACCATGTCGGCGATGCGGTCGCAATAGGCAAGAAGAACAATGCCACGATCATAGCCCCCTTTGAGCTGGCAAACTACTTCCAGGAGAAGGGGGCTCAGAGCCACCCCATGCACATCGGGGGAGGTTACGACTTCCCCTTCGGGAGGGTAAAGCTTACCATCGCCCACCACGGCTCCACCACCGAGTCGGGAGCGGTAGGCAACCCGTGCGGCTTTATCATCACCATGGAGAACAAGACAATCTACCACGCCGGCGATACGGGGCTCTTCTCAGACATGAAACTCATAGGGGAGCTCAACGCTATCGATGTCGCCCTCCTCCCCATCGGCGACAACTTCACCATGGGCATCTCCGACGCGCTGAAGGCGGTAGAGTTCCTTCAGCCGAAAACGGTCATACCCATGCACTACAACACCTTCGACGTCATCATGCAGGACCCCCACACGTTCATC
>JBHHXU010000035.1:0-9915 GCA_046757185.1 Thermodesulfobacteriota bacterium | reverse complement strand
AATTCCTCCAAATTTGAATGTATCACTTATAGCACAGCTCCTTCCAGGTTTCAAGCAGTAAAATTTCCCGGTTCCAGAAAACCATGAACCGTATTTACGTGGTGTCACAGGGTATACAAAAGAGGACAAATCTGATAAAAATTGTTGTTGCCGGACGCTTCATACCGGCAACAACGCGTTGCGGATAGAGCAGACCATCCCGTAGGAAAGCAAGCTTGCCTCCGATCTTGCTCCTCATCCGCAGTGTGCTGACGCCCGGGGTGGTTTTGATGGTAGAGTACATAGAGCCTTTTTTGCACTCTATGAACGGCTTATCTGGGAGAGGAAAGGGTGACAAAACCGGCTTCAAAGTGGCGCTTTGCGGTTGACAGGGGGGGGACCTTCACCGACGTGGTCGGTCTCGATCCTCACGGCGCATTTCATACGGTGAAGCTCCTCTCCAGCTCCCCCGAATACGAAGACCCCTCGATTGAGGGGATAAGGAGGGTGCTCGGCATCGGGGGGGGAGAGCGTCTGCCGGAGGGGGAGATAGAGGGGATACGGTTCGGCACGACGGTGGCCACCAACGCACTTCTCGAGAGGAGGGGGGGGAGGGTAGCCCTCTTCATTACGAAGGGGTTCGGGGATCTCCTGGAGATCGGTTATCAGGCACGGCCCGATATCTTTACACTCTGCATACGGAAACCGTCCCGGCTCTATGAACAGGTTTATGAGATAGATGAGCGGGTGGACCAGAGCGGCACGGTGGTTAAAGGGATTGACCTCCGGGGGGTGGAAAAGGCGATCGGGGAGGTGAAGGGAGCGGGTATCGATGCGGTGGCCGTCGTCCTCCTCCACTCCTGGAAGAACCCCGATCATGAGATTGTCTGCGGTGAGCTGCTGCGACGATACGGCATCCCGAGAGCCTTCCTCTCCCACCGGACGATGAACCTCATAAAGGTGGTAACCAGGGGACAGAGCACCGTTGTCGATGCCTACCTGAGCCCCGTCGTAGCACGCTATATCGAGCAGATCGAGAGAGAGACCGGCTCAATACCGGTCGAGTTTATGGAGAGTTCCGGGGGGCTGAGCCACCCGAAGGCGTTCATGGGGAAGGACGCCCTCTTCTCCGGCCCGGCGGGGGGATTAGTAGCTATCGCCAGGGTGGCGGAGGAGGTGGGGGTGAAGGGGGTGATCGGCTTCGACATGGGAGGAACCTCCACCGATGTGTCCCGGTTCGATGGAAGGTTCGAGAGAATCCATGAACAGACCATCGGCGGGATAGAGCTGAAGAAGGAGAGCCTCCATATCGTTTCAGTAGCGTCCGGGGGCGGCTCGATCCTCTGGTTTGACGGCCAGAGGATGAGGGTGGGGCCGGAGTCGGCAGGGGCCCTGCCCGGACCGGCCGGCTACGGCTTCGGCGGACCCCTCACCGTTACCGATGCCAATCTCATGACGGGAAGGGTATCGCCCGACTACTTTCCGCACACCTTCGGTCCGAACAGACGCTCTCTCCTCAACCTTTCGATTGTAAAAGAGAAATTCGCCGTCATAACCGATGAGATTAACCGTTCAACAGGCGAAGCAATGACACCGGAGGAGGCCGCCATCGGTTTTCTGAGGATTGCCAACGAGGTGATGGCGCGGGCGATCAGAGAGATTTCGGTGTCGAGAGGCTTTGATGTCCGTGAGTACGGCCTCATCAGCTTCGGTGGAGCGGGGGGACAGCACGCCTGCCAACTCGCCTCGATGCTCGACATGAAGGAGATTATCTTCCACCCCCTGAGCGGGCTGATGTCGGCATACGGCATCGGACTGGCGAGGCCTGCCAGGAAAGGGGTAACGACGCTGCTCTATGGGTACACAAGTGAGAGCCACAACGGCCTTGCGCGTTACTTTGAGGCGCTGGAGGGGGAGTGTCTCACGGGAGGGGTGGAGAAAGGTGCCACGCTGCTTACAAGGAGGGAACTGGATATCCGTCCGAGGGGCGCAGATGCCTTCATTACCGTCGAATACGGAACCTTTGATGAAACTATGACCTCTTTCCTTGCGGGCTACAGACGGCTCTTTGGTTTCTCTCCCGAAGATAAACCCCTTGAGGTGGTCAATGCGCGGGTAGAGGTGGTCGAAGAGGGGAGCTTCTTTACCGGTTACCGTGCACGATTGGACGGCTCTGGAGAGGGGTCTCCAACGGCATCCCAATCCATCTACTACCCGGGGGGGAGGGTGGAGGCGCCGGTCTACCTCCGGGAGCGGATCCTGCCGGGCACGATCATAAGGGGCCCGGCCGTCATCATCGACCCGTACTCATCATTTATCATTGATGTAGACTATGAGGCGGAACTCATTGAATCTGGGGCTATTATTGCAAGAAGGGTTGAAGGAACGAAGGAGCGGAACACCCCCACTTACGTTCGCAGGCCCGACCCGGTCATGCTCGAGGTCTTTCATAACCTCTTCATGGGGGTGGCGGCAGAGATGGGACATGCCCTCCGGAATACCGCCCATTCGGTAAACATAAAGGAGAGGCGTGATTTCTCCTGTGCCGTCTTCAACGGGAGGGGTGAACTCATCGCCAATGCTCCCCATATCCCCGTCCATCTCGGCTCGATGGCGGATACGGTGCAGGCCATTATTGAGAGCCACGGAGAGGAGATGAGGGGAGGCGATGTCTACCTCACGAACAACCCGTATCGGGGGGGCTCTCACCTGCCCGATATGACCGTGGTATCCCCGGTATTTTCAGCGACAGGAGAGCTCCTCTTCTTTACCGCATCGAGAGGACATCATGCCGACATCGGCGGGGCGACACCGGGCTCGATGCCCCCTGAGGCCAGCCATATTGACGAGGAGGGGATTTTGATTGACGGACTCCTCCTGGTGAGGGGTGGCGACTTCCGGGAGGAGGAGATTACGGCGCTCCTCTCAGAGCACCGGTATCCGGTGAGACGACTGCACGAGCGACTCTATGATCTCAAGGCTCAGATAGCGGCCTGTCATAAGGGTGAGAGGGGACTCATGGAGGTCATAGAGAAGTACGGCTGGAGCGTGGTGGCCCGGTATATGGATTTCATCCAGGAGAACGGCGCCTATGCGGTGAGGCAGGCCCTCGTACGTTTCCTCGGGAACAAAAAGAGCTTTACGGCAACCTTTGAAGATTACCTTGACGACGGAACGCCCATCACGGCAACGGTCACGATTACAGGGGGAAACAATCCGCCGGAGAGCGTGAGGGGGGTGATTGATTTTGCCGGAACGGGGCCCCACCACACAAGCGACAACCTCAACACACCCCTTGCAGTAACGCGTTCCGCCGTCCTCTATTTCCTCAGGACCCTGACGGGGAGCGATATCCCCCTGAACAGCGGATGTCTCAGGCCGATTGAGATTATCGTTCCCGATGGGAGTATTCTCAACCCTCACTACCCCGCCCCTGTCGCGTCGGGCAATGTGGAGACCTCCCAGAGGATCGTCGATGTCCTTCTCGGCGCCATGGGAATCGTCGCCGCATCACAGGGGACAATGAACAACCTCCTCTTCGAGGTTGAGGGGGAGGCGCCCTACTACGAAACGATTGCCGGGGGAGCGGGGGCGATGGAGGGGTGCAGAGGCGCTTCGGGGGTGCAGGTCCATATGACCAATACGCGCATAACCGACCCGGAGGTGCTGGAGCACCGCCATCCCCACGTGCGGCTCAAGCAGTTCAGATTGCGGAGAGGCGCCGGTGGCTCGGGGCGCTATCCGGGGGGAGAGGGGGTAGCGAGGGAGCTGCAATTCCTGAAACCGGCACGAGTTTCGATTATCTCCGAGCGGAGGAGGTATGCCCCCTACGGCATGGCAGGTGGTGGGGAGGGTAAGAAGGGGACAAACCTCTTGATAAAGGGCAACGGAGAGGAGGTAAGGCTTCCACATAGGGTAGCATTAACGGTGGAAGGTGGGGGCTCGATTCTCATCGAGACCCCCGGTGGTGGTGGGTACGGTAAGTGGGAGAGGATAAAATAGAGGTGGCGGTTGACAAGCCGGACAAATAATTGTAGATTCTCTATTGAAAATATCGGTATTAGCAAAAAATCATCACCCCAAAATATCCGTTAAGCAACCAGAGAGAGGACAGCGGCAGAATAAAAGCAAAACCGCATTTTTCACGCAAGGTTCGCAAAGTCAGCAAAGACAAGCCTTGAAAATCGATATATTTGCATTACGCCCTTGAAAGAAACAGTGTCACGCCAAGACGCAAAGCTGCAATGAATGGCCACAGAATCCACGGAAGATCACGGAAAATTGCATTGGTGTTTTTTTCGTGCAGTTCCGTGGCTAATTAATCAGTTTGAGAATAAGTCGTTGATGAGAGGGGTTAAGAGTCAAATAGATGAAAAGCCAGGTTACCACCCTATTCCCCGGGTTAGAGGAAAAAGACCGCACCACCGGGGTCCTGCCCTCCCAGGAGATCAATAAGCTGATTACAGGAGGGTGCATTTCCGCCGGTGCGCAGATTTCCGATGACCAGATTCAGCCTGCAAGTATCGACCTGAGACTGGGGGCTGTTGCATACCGGGTTCGTGCAAGCTTTCTCCCCGGGAAAAATGCTACGGTGAGCAGCAGTATCGAAGGCCTTCGAATGCATGAAATTGATTTGTCGAGGCCCGCCGTTTCAGAAAAGGGGTGTGTCTACATTGTGCCTTTAGTGGAAGAGTTGCGCCTTCCTCGAAAAATCTCCGGGAGGGCTAATCCGAAGAGCACCACGGGGAGACTGGACATATTTACCCGTCTGATTACCGATTACAGTACCGAATTTGAGCGCGTCAGGGCAGGGTATACTGGTAAAATGTATGTCGAAATTGTGCCCCGTGCCTTCAGTATCCTCGTCCGGGAGGGAACAAAGCTCAACCAGTTACGTTTTGTCCGTGGTGGTCCTCTGCCGTCAAAAGCCATGCTCGACGAACTGCAGGAAAATGAGCCCCTCGTGTATGCAGAGAATGATGAGCCGGGGGAGGCGATAATTTCCGAAAAGGGCCTCTGGATTTCGATAGACCTTCAAGGGACCGGGGGCTCCGAAATCGTCGGATACAAAACGAGAAGGAATGCGCCTCTTGTGGACCTCAGTAAGGTTGATTACTACGACCCGCTCGAATTCTGGGAGCCCATCAGGCGGCCGAAGACGAAGCACATCATTCTCAACCCGGATGATTTCTACATCCTGCTCTCGAAGGAAAAGGTCCGTGTTCGTCCCGACTGTGCGGCGGAAATGGTGCCCTATGACCCCTCTGTCGGTGAGTTTCGTATACACTATGCCGGTTTTTTTGATCCCGGATTTGGTTATGGTGACGGTGAAATAACCGGGACGCATGCCGTCCTTGAGGTCCGATCCCATGAAGTGCCTTTTGTGCTCGAAGATGGACAGGTGGTGGGACGTTTGATATACGAAAGATTACTCTCCGTTCCTGAAAAGATTTACGGAACAAATATAGGCTCATCCTACCAGTGCCAGGGTTTGTCACTGAGCAAACAGTTCAAACGCCTTTAACTCATACATCCATACAGAGTGGTTTCATACCCCTGCACTGCTCTCACGAGTTCGATATGGTGAGGGAAGGGTAAATCCAGTGGTGTTCGATCTGTTCTGGAAAGATGGTACACGAGATATCATTTGTGTAAAAAATCCCTGCAATGCCTTGGGGCTTCGTTGGAAGTAATGGCGGGGGTGCTATGACCGTTTGTCACAACTGCAGGTTACACTATTTTCCGTGAGCGTAACAGCGGAAGGGGATGACCTCTTTTTATCTTTCCTTAACCGCCCCTTTTTCCTCACTCCGCTGGTTTCTCGTGCCTTCCCGCAAAGGGGACAGGTTACTATATCAATACCCCACAGGACTATGTTCATCCCAACAGTCGCCATGACATATTACCTTTGCCTTCTGTCTATCCTCGGTATTTGGTAAGGACTCCGACCTCCGACATCATACTTCTTAAAAATAATAAAGACAACTGTCCTTTTGGACAGGTAACAATCATTAAAGGGATAAGGGGAACAAAGGGGACAAAAGGTTCTATCTTATAAAATTAGTAGATTCTTAGTTACCCCTAAAAACTACAGCCCTGACTGGCTCCAGACAAGAAATAAAAAAGCCCCAAGGTTATTCGGACCAAGGGGTTTTTTTATTGGTAAATGGGGGAAGCGTTCCTCTGTTCTTCTCCTTCTGTTCTCTCTGTTACACGTTATAGTGCTTGTAAATCTCCTTTCGTGTGGGGCAGGAGCATATGTAGTGATTCTCCCCCCAGGATACCTTATAGCTGCAATCCTGATTGTAAAAACACTTAATAAACTTGACCGTGTAAATAGTGCACTCTATGACTTTGCATAAGGAGGGCCCCTGTTGAGACAGGCAGGAGAATTTATTCGTGCACTGAGTCGTGGCCTCTTTCACTTCTTCGCTGATCTCTATTTCCACTGAAGTTACACCTCCCTTCATATTAGCGCATCGTACAATCAGCTTATCATAGGGAAGATTAAAGGGTGATGAGAGAGGGCCTGATTCTATCTCATCCGATCATGAGAAGAGGGGTCTTGATGTTACATTGCTCATGCGTGTGCGGAGCGGCGGCAGGTAAGAAGTAGTATAGAGTGCAACCACTGTTGTCATGCGGGCCTGGCATGTTCGGTGTTCTACTGCCGGAGTTTTGTCACCACACTCTTCTGCTTTTCCCTCCCCCGTGCACTCTTTTCCACAAAACACGGTTCACCGGTAAAGGGGTCCCGCTCCGTCCAGTACATGAGGGTTGCGTAAGTCGATGGGGTGGGGGTGAAGATTTGCACCTGTTCGGGAAGCAGCCCCAGCTCCTCCTTACTAAATTCCATGAGCTTTACCATGTCTTCTTCGGTGCATCCGGGATGAGCGGCTATCAGGTAGTAGGTCAGAAACTGCTTCAGCCCCGCCCTCTTTGTGAGTTTATAAAAGAGCTCTCTGAATTGCAGGAGGGTGTCGCTCCCCGGTTTGTTCATCTTCTCCAGCACGCGCGCCTCCGTGTGCTCCGGGGCGATCTTCATCTGCCCGGAAACATGGTGACGGACGACCTCCTCCAGGTACCGGGCGCCGTTTTGCTTGTCGGCAAGGATCATGTCGTGGCGAATGCCGGAGGCGACGACCACCTTTTTTACCCCCCTGATAGAGCGGAGCTCCCTCAGGAGCGTTATCTGTTCACCGTGATTGTTCTTCAGCGTAGGACAGACATTCGGTGAGACGCAGCTCTTTTCCGTGCAGCACCCCTTTGTCTCCATCCTCTTACAGTCGATGCCGTACATGTTCGCCGTCGGTCCCCCCACGTCATGAATCGTCCCCTTGAAGAGGGGGTGCTCTGCCAACTGTCGCGCCTCAGCAACGATCGATTCTCTGCTGCGCGACGTGACCGCCCGTCCCTGATGGGCCGCGATGGCGCAGAAGCTGCACTCGCCGTAACATCCACGGTGTGTTGAGAGGGAGAAGCGGATGGTCTCCAGCGCCTTGACCTTCCCGTGTCGCCCATAGTACGGGTGGATGTCACGCTCGTAGCTCAGATTGTATACGGCATCGAGCTCGCTCGTCGAGGGGTTATGAGCGGGCGGGTTCTGAATGAGATAACGGGTATCATGCCTCTGTGCCAGAGGCAGGGCGGTTGCCGGGTCGTTATTCCGGTAGAAGGTGTGAAACATCGTCGTGAAGGCCGCCTTGTCCTCCGCCGACTCCCGGAATGAGGGGATCTCCAGAACGCCGTCGGGAACCGTTTTTGAGACGTAACAGAGCCCGCGGATTCCGTACGGCTCCTTTTCCTCCCTGAGGCAGTCGGCAAGCTCGACAACGGGACGCTCCGCCATTCCATAGAGGAGGTAGTCGGCCTTCGCGTCGAAGAGGATAGACCTTCTCACACGGTCGGACCAGAAATCGTAATGGGCTATCCGCCGCAGACTGGCCTCGATTCCTCCCAGGACGATCGGCCGGGTCCCCTTGAAATATCTTCTGATGAGATTAGAGTAGATGATCGCGGCGCGGTCGGGACGCCTGTTGTTGACGCCCCCCGGCGTATAGTCATCGCTCCTGCGCCGCTTTCCCGATGCCGTACGGTTGGCAACCATCGAGTCGATGCAGCCTCCGGTGACGCCCCAGAAGATTCGCGGTTCGCCAAGCCGCCCGATGTCCCTGCCCGATGCTGTGTCGGGTTGGGCGATGATGCCGACTTTGTAGCCGGCGTGAAGGAGCACCTTGCCGATAACGGCCACACCGATGAAGGGGGAGTCGATATAGCTGTCGCCTGTCACCAGGATGATATCGAGGCTATCCCAGCCAAGTTCACTCAACTCATCTCGTGTCGTCGGAAGAAACATCTCTTATCCTGTCTTTACTCTAAACGGCCAGCGCTGCTGAACGGCCTGCAAGCCAGCCCGTCGAGAAGGCGGCCTGAAGATTGTATCCGCCGGTGTCGGCATCAACATCGAGCAGCTCGCCGGCAAAGTAGAGCCCCTTTGTCACGCGTGACTCCATGGTCCGTGGATTGACTTCACCGGTGTTGACTCCTCCGGCCGTTATGATCGCCTCGGCAATCGGACGGTGTCCGGTCACCTCCAGGCGGAACTCCTTGAGCCACGACTTGAGCCGCCTACGCTCCCTGGCGGTGATAGTGCTGCCCGTACGGTCGGGAGATGTTTTCGTTAAGTCGAGACAGACGGGAACCATCTCCCGAGGCAGGAGACCTCGCAGGAGGGTGGCGATTCGCTCCCTGCTCCGGGACGCGAAATCGCGGAGGAGCCGCGCGTCGAGCTTCTGCACGTCGAGGGCGGGCTTGAGGTCAATGGAGAGGGTGACCTTCGCTCCCTCACGGAGGGCATCGACGACTTCACCGCTTAAGGTGTTAATGACAGCTCCGTTGACGCCGAATTCGGTAAACCCCATCTCTCCGAACGCCTCCCTCCGTCTCTTCCCGTTGATAAACATCTTAACCTTCACGTTACGCAGAGTAAGCCCGGTCATCCTCCCCGCCACATCACCGCCGGTCTCCAGAGAGACGAGGGCCGGTCGTATCGGTACAATCGTATGACCGGCAGACTCCGCAAGGCGGTAGCCGTCCCCCGTTGAACCCGTATCGGGGTAGGAGGCGCCCCCGGTGGCCAGGATCACGGCATCGCAGGTCATCTTCCTTCCGTGAGATACTACTCCTGTGATAGTGCCGCCGCTGATTATCAGATTATCGACAGCCGATGAGTTCCGTATCTGTACGCCTCGCTGCTTCACCCATTTCAGGAGAACCTTCAGCACATCAGGGGCCTTGCCGCTTGCGGGGAAGATACGGCCCCCTCTCTCCGTTACAAGCTCCAGTCCGAGGTTCTCAAGGAAGTTCGTAAGCTCGGGGGTAAAGAAGGAGGAGAATGCCTGACGGAGGAATCGCCCGGTTGTGCCGAAGTGGTCAATGAAGTCGGTCAGCTCGGCAACGTTCGTGATGTTGCAGCGCCCCTTGCCGGTGATGGAGAGCTTGCGGCCCGGACGACTCTTCTTCTCCAGGAGGAGCACATCGGCCCCGGCCTCCGCCCCTTGCCCCGCCGCCATCAGCCCGGCGGGTCCCCCTCCTATTACGGCGATTCTTCGTTTTGACATGCATCTGCAGTTGTAGTGAGTGCCTTAGAGATGATAAACAGATGTTTTCATGATACCAGATGAACTCCGGACAATGCAACGTGAACCTGATGTCAGCCACTTAATTCATCACCTGAGCTTACGGCGAGGCTATGGCCGGCGATGAGCCGGAAAAATTACGCCCACAGTCTTGAAGGCAGGCCGGTCGACGAATGGCATCCCAGACCCCTAAATTCGTGATGACTTTCAGAGGTTTTTTTGATACATTGAGCCCATCAATAAAGCAGTCATTTCTTTCCACCTGACACAACTGATAAAAACCGGCTTCTCACTCATT
>JBHHXU010000034.1:0-10043 GCA_046757185.1 Thermodesulfobacteriota bacterium | reverse complement strand
GGTGTTCTTCACCACCCCTGCCGCACTGACCACCAACGGGTTCCGGGCGCCACGTTCACCCAGGAGCGCCTTTGCCTTGCCGACATCATTGGTGTAATCGCCTGCCCCCCGCTCCACCAGTATCTCCTGTGCTATCTTTGTGGGATCGTAGAGAACCTCCCCGTTCTCGGCCAGCACCCTGTTGATGAGGGCCGGTTTAAAGGAGTGGCGGGTAATATCGAGTATCAGGGCGTCATACGCCTGTGGCGGCGACGGTGGCGGGGCCGCCTGCGGTTGATAGTACGAGGCGGTCGGTGGTGGAATGGTTGACATCACCTGCGGTATGAGCTGTCCCGTCAGGCCGTTGGGACCGGTTGTCGGCATCGAGAGATAGACGACCGCAATCTCATTCACCGGATCGTACCCCTCCTGCGCCACTGTGGCGCCCTTTACCATCCCCTGGACGGTCGCCCTGACGGTGTCGGACTGTGCCGCTGCGTCTACTATCGTCGTCTCACCGAAGATGGCCACACCATCGATGATCTCGGCCAGCTCTCGAAGGGCAATCACCTTTGCCGCCCTCAGCGCCATTATCTTCTTCTGAGCCCTCGACATGGGACGATCGGACGGCGCCGCCCCCTCCCCCTTGACCACGATCGCCCCCGTTACAAAGGCCCGGGATGGATCGGTAACCACCTGTGGGGGCTGCTGTGCAAGTGCGGGCGCAGCAAAAAAGAGTACAGCTATCAGTAGTAACAACTTCTTCATAAAGGCCTCCATTTTTCTTTTGCTCTCATGGATATTCGCTTTCCGACCCGTCTGTTTACTCACCTAATAGATATTTATCCTCTGCCTCAAGACCCGTATGGCAAGTATCGCCTCAGCGCCGTCCACAAGGTCGTTCGGCCTGAACTCACCCGACATCTCCGTCTCCATGAGGTTTCTCGTGGTGACATTCATTACCGCATTGTACCAGGGGACCGTTGAGGGAACATCGGGGAAGGGCGACCTCTCCTGTCCGATGTAGGCCGTCGCAATCCCCTCGTCACCGGTGAGCTTCTCGAGGACATCCTCGATAACGAGGGCGAACTCCTTCCGGTTCATCCCTGCATCGGGCTTAAAGAGATAGGCCCGCGTCGTCGCATCGTACTGGGGCTCGAGTCCCCTCACCCCCCACTTCATCATGAGGAGCACCTCCTCCTTGAAGTGGTGATTGAGGATGTCGGCAGGGATGAACTCCGCCTTGAGCTTCTCTATCTCCGACTTGACCGGTATTCTCCCGGCAAAGAGCTTGTCTATCTTCAGTTCATCGGCGAGGAGCGCCGCCATGTCGCCCCTGTCCACCGAATCCTGAACGGCGATCTCCTTACCCACGTCACCAAGGGTGATCCCCGCCATTGCCCGGAGTATCTTATCGACCCGCTTCCACCCCCTGTCCGCCTTTTCATTCCACTTGCTGTCACGCTTCATTCCCAGGACGTCTTCGAACTTATTCCTCGCTTTCTTGAACTCCCTCGCATCGAAATAGGCAACCCCCAGGAAATAGGGCGCCGCCTCCCTGCCATCGTAGTAGAGGAGCTTCTGCTCATCGACCTTCAGATCCATCGCATCATCATGGCTCTTCACGACCTCTTTCAGCCATTTATTCGTTTTCAGGGCGGTATAGACCCTCATCGACGCCATGTAGTAGGCAAACTTCTCCTCCTTGGAGTCGGCATGTTTCCAGGCTCTATCGAGATGTTCGAGTGACTTATCGACATCCACCTGACGGTAGCCGGGCTCCTTCTTATCCCTTGCATTCTCCGCGACCGCTATCGCCAGGCCGCCGTGTGCGGGGCTGAACTTTTCATCGCAGTAGAGGGCCCTCTCGAACTTTGCCGCCCCATCGGTGAACTTTCCCTGTTCGAGGAGCTCCATCCCCCTCATATAGTGGTGGGTGGGATTGTCCTCGGGCGACACACACCGCGCAACGGGTTTGGCACACCCCGCGATGATGGCGACAAGACCCATGAGTGCCACGAGCAACGTCATCTGTCTTTTCATATTCCCTCCTACTTTACAGCTTTTACCCGGTCTCCTACCCGGAAACCGACACCAGATTTTACCATCGCTTCTGATATCCTCTCCCCCTGATGGGAGGTTAAAACAATCTCACCGATACGCTTCTCACGCCTCCCGATAACACGTCCCGTATCGGGGTCAACAAGCTTCTTCCCCGGTCTGTAGACGGCGAGGACCGTCCCCTCCGTCAGTCTGCTCCGCTCACCGGCCCTTATGATGATATCATTCCCATCGATCAGGACGATGCTGCTCTGGAAGGGGCGGGCATTCAGCTTCTCAATCATCCTCGACATCGCCTTGGCGAAGGCATCCCGTAACGCCCCGTCCCTGAGCCCCGTATCGGCGGTCGAGCGAGAGCCCAGCCCGAGCAGTCCGCCCGTCTTTTTCCGGTACTCCCCCGCCCCGGATTCGGCGAGGAGGCTCTTCCCCGACGCCACGTCCACCAGTGCGTAGTCGACCTGAACCCTCGCCACCTGGGTCTTACTCTGGGCGATCAGTATGTCGGAGCCCTCTTCAAGCTCGGAGTAGGCGGTCACGGCGCCCGAAATTCTGAAGTCGACCGACTCAAAACCCTCCGACGCGCTCTTCTTTCCCCGCTTGACGGCGCCCGTCTGCTGAAGTTCTATGAGCCTCTCCTGCTCCCGCATCTCCCCCTCTGAGAGGACAATCGGCTCAAGGCCGGCCTGCTTTACGATGGTCCTCAGGATGTCCGTTGCGGCTTCGCCGACACCAAGAACCCGGCTCGGCGTCTTGTTCTTGAACTGGAGAATGGCCACCGTATACTCGGGGCCGCGATAATCCAGACCGAGACCTTCAAGACGCTCCGTTTCACCGGTAAGGGTAACATCCTTCTTTACTGCCCCGGTCATCTTCGGGCTGCAGCCGGCGACGAGTGAAAGGGCCATCAGTACGAGGGGGAAGACCCCCAGATAGTACGTTAAACCTCCTTTACCGCTCCTCTTCATATGTCATCCCTCCTCAGGTATTTTGATCAACCACAACAAAAAACTCTTCTGTGAAACGATGCACCTTTTACAAGCCCACAAAGGATAGCACATTCCCGCCTCAAAGACAAACACGATAAACCATTTGGGCACAGGTTACCGCGCACCTCCGGGGCCCGGAGGCATGGAGCCCATAATCATCTTCAGCATCTTGTCCGACTCTACCTTGAGATGCATGCCGATGGCCTTGCTCACGAGCTTTTCACCGAGTGAGAAGAGGGCCGCATCACCGACTGACTTCTCCTCCCTCCTCTCCAAGACATGCCACTCCTCAAGGCCTGCAATACCCTCAATCCCCTTTATTGACTTGAACGGCTCAATCCCCTCCCGTTTGTCCTTGACACCCTTGGCGGTCGCCAACCCCTTGCCCACCATCCCACCGCTGATGAGTTCACTCTTCACCCCCTGTCCCCTCGCCCACATGATCCTGCCGCTCCCCGCTTCAACCAGTTTGAAACCGGCCCTCACCTTCTTGACGTTATAGACACCGGTTGTCACATCATCAAAGTTGAGAAGGTAGCCGTATACCACACCGTCAACCCCGAGGACCTCGCCAAGCTCTTTAGCCGTGGTCATTTCCAGTTGTGAACCGAGGGTGATGCCCATACGATCCCTCAAAATCCGGTCGACCTCATCGAGGGGCTTGACGGCATAATGCCACCGCGCGAGCCTCTTACTGAATTCCTCCCTCACCCTCTGGGGCGCCTCCACATCGTTGGTCGCATTGTAGACAGGAAGTACCGCCACCGTATGAACGGGATTAAAGGGGTTGGGGCGGACACCCGTAGTAATGGCACAGGCGGCAAGCATGAGCGCCACGACACCCGGAACAAGCAGATGAACCCTCCTTCTCATCGACACCTCCTTTAAAATGTTGTCGTTCCCTCTACCGTCCACCACCTATCTCGACCTCTATCGTATTTGCCGTCGTACCGACGACGGAGAGAGGGAAACCGTACTCCCCCTTCGTCAACCCATCGGCTAACGCCTGGGCATTCCCCTTCACCTCTACGTCAAGCACCGCCTCATTGCCCTCATAGCTCCGCTGGTAGATACCCTGGACCCCCCTCACCTCCCGCCTCAGGACCTCCTTAATCCTCGCAAGTTCCTTGAAGCTCCCGATCCCCCTGATCGTTATCTTCACCATACCGCCGCCGTAGACCTCACCGCTCCACTTTGCAACGATCTGCTCAATCAGTTTATCCGAGAGCTCCTTTGCGGCCTTTTCAAGGGCCTCCGTACCGCCCGTTATCTCAGAGATGTGGCGGCTCACCCCGTGTCCCCTCGCCGATGCGATGACCTGCCCGTTATCGACCCTGATCGCCGTGGCCGTTATATCCGCAAGGTACGGCGCCACGCTGCTCCCCCGCGTCCTAGGCCCCTCCTTCGCTATCGCCTTCCCCTTGACCACCACCTCCGCGCCTGTCTGCCTCGCTATGCTCCGCGCGCCGTCATTGGTGAGATCGACAACCTTAAAGGCGTTATCTATATCTATGGTACCCACAATAGAGGAGATATCAACGACATTGAAGCCGTTATTCAGGAACTCCTCCTTTAGTGCCGTCTCCGCGACGGAGAGGTCCACCTGCTCCCCCCTGTATTCACTCTTCCCCCACCACCAGAAGATATAGAACTTTTGGCCGACATTCTGTTCCGCAATCATGAAGAGAACCCGTGGCTTCCCCACCTCCTGATGGAGGAGGCCGAGGGCGTCGAGGTCGTCCTTTAGACTCCCCACCTCGACAGAGGCATCAACCACCACCTGATAGAGGTTTGCGCCCACCCGCCCCTCTTTGACAATTCGATAGCTCTGGACATAGCCCTGACTCTTCGTATAGATGGAGTCCTTCAGCACCTGGTAATTCTCGACCATCGTATCGGCTGAAACGATCGTCCCGACCGCCTGCTCAACGGCCTTCCTGAGGGCATCGCTGACGGCGCCGTCCCTCGCAATCGTTGAATCCCCCCCCGAAATGGTGGCCATTCCCTTTGCCTGAACCGTTTTCGACTCCGCAGCGGCAGGGAGACGTGAGAAATGAATGAGCAGCAGCGCCGAGACAATCCAGAGGACGGAGCAGCAAACACCCCCTCTCCTCAGCGAGTGCATGATGAAGCACTTTTCATACGCCACTTTCTTGCTGATTGCCATGTTGACCCTCCTTCTCCTTAACTCCCCTTATTACCCATCTCAGTACAAAAGGCGAGGACGAAAATCCGCCCCCCCGATCCCAGGCAGGCGACAGAGCATATGACCCCTTCCCGCTCCAAGGCTTGACGGGCCCGGATGAACGGGTAACAACAGGAATGGCAGTATTCAGGGTGCAATACGATGTGAGATGCATAACCCTCCGTGGTGAATAGCGCCTCTTACGTGGTCGGTTGAAACAGCGTAAGGATACCCCTAATCTCATCCGTTGTCAAACAGGCTCTCAACGCCGATGCCATCGTCCCGGTGAGCCCCCCTCCATTACACGTTGGGGGCCTTTTACTTACCTCTGTACCTGCCGGTGACCTTGAAGTTAAAGTCGTAATTAAGGATGTTCGACCAGTTGATCCCCCGGGAGGTAGAACGGGTATCGTCCGCATCGCCGTACGGATTCGCCGGGATATAGAACCAGTTGATGATGGCATCCTTCGAGCGTCTCAGGATGATCCAGTAGCGGCCGGGGGTAAGGATCGGGTAGTCGTCCCCGCTCCGCGTGAAGGTAAAGGGGAACCAGGCGTAGCCGGGGGTATACTTTACCGTATCGAGGTTGAGGGGGAAGCTCCTCACCCCCTCCATCCCCGGCCTGCCGTCCTTCTCCTTTACCACATCGATCCAGAGACTCCCCAATCTCCCTCCAAATCTGTGCATCGCAAGGGAGACCTTACGAAGCTCCAATGCCTTCTCAATGCGGAAGGCCTGTGTATAGGTGTGTTCAGAGGTCACATACTCGGCGGTCTCCTTGTCCAGCGTCTTATAGCCGACCTCATCCCCTTCCCGTCCCGTTGAAAACTGAAGGAGGGCGGGGAACTCCATATTCCCGAACTCAACCACCAGGCCATCCTCCGATGGTACGGGCCTCACGGGGAGGGGCGCCTCCACCGGCGCCTCGACATGGGGAACCACCGCATTGGTGAGGATGTAGTTCTTCGGACTCTCCTTCATCTCCTTAAGGACGAGCCTGATTGTATCGGTGCGGTAGTCGGCGGAGAACTCCTCTTTGAAACGCGGCAGTACGGGCGCCGCCCTCCACGAATCGTTGATATCCCTCGAGTCGAGGCCCACCGTCTGCTTGATGTGGCGGGGGCTCACGAAGAGGTGGCTCTGCTGGGCATCGAAGGCAACCCAGCCGAGGTCGGGGTAGTAGACCTCAAGCCATGCGTGCCCTCCCTGCCCTATGCTCTGCACAAGGGCGCCGTTCTCGAGGGGTACCTTCCACGGCTTCCCCAGGGCGATGCCGCCGACGATACGCGCGGGGATGCCGACGGCCCTCAGGAGGGCGATGGAGAGGTGGGAAAAGTTCTGGCAGTTTCCCCTCCTCGTCTCGAGTGTCCAGACCGCATCGTAGTGGGGTATGGGGGTCTTGTACCGGATATTATCGACGACCCAGTTGAGGATGCGCATGACCGCCTCCTGCTCGTTCGCCGCATTCTCCGTCAGCCGCCGTGCCAGCGCTCTGATCCTGTTATCATCCGCCTGGGTAAGCTTTGTCGGTTCAAGGAACACCTCCTCTCTTTCCGGCACCCCTTTGAGGGGGAAGGGGGCGCTGCTCTTCACCTCCTTCAACGAAATGTTGAGTTTCACGTTGAAACGTCCACTCACGGTGGCATCTCTCTTCAGATCCTTCCAGGTAACCACAACAAATTTATTCCCGAACCGGTCTATCTCCTTATCGACAGCGGCGGGGCGCGGCTTATAGTTGGCTCTGTAACCACTGATTCGCTGATTGACGGAGACACTTTGGACCATCGTTGGTGTGGCATATCTGAAAATAAGCTTCTTGAGACCGCCCGATGGAACGGTAAAGCGCTGCTCCTGTGAGACATCGATTGAGCCGTCCATCCGCCCCTCGAGGATGAGGGTCGATGCATGGAGAGAGGCAACGGGAAGGAGGAGAAGGAGGGCGAGTATGATGAGCGGCCTTCTGATAAGAGAGTTGTTCACGAACAGTGCCCTTTCACTTTGCTCTTGCGCTGCCATATCCAGGGAATCCTGTCATCCGTGCTGGAACAACTTAGCAAAATATAACGGATTTGTAAATGGCTTTCACGGTTTCTTGCCCACCGTTTCTTGGGCCCCTCCGCCATTGCACTTCCTCCGCAAGGGTGATAGATTACGATAGCAGGGTAAACCGCTCGGCTCCTCAACGGTCATGGAGATCGAGCACACTGTAAAACGATGCCATGAAAACAGCGCAGATCCTCAAGGAGACCCTTCACCGTATCGACCGGAGGGGGTACAAGGCGTATAAGGAGATCGGGGGCGTCTACGACTTCGGCGACTACACCCTCTCCGTTGACCACGTTCAGGGCGACCCCTTCGCCGCCCCCTCCCGCATCAGTCTCACCGTCTCACAGAGGGCGGCCGCCTTCCCCCACGACCTCTTCGCCGCGAAGGTACGGAACGTCGCCCTCTGCGACTATCTGGCACGGGTCTTTGAAAGGGCCGTAAGGGCGGTTGCAAAGGGGAGAAGAGGTACCGGCAAGAGCGGCTACATCGGTATCGACCACGGGAACCAGGAGGTGCTGGAGCGGAGCTCGGTCCTCATCGACGGAACACGGGTGGAGGCCCGCTTTTTCATGGGCCTCCCCGCGGCGGGGCGTACCATCCTCGGCCGGGAGGCGCAGGCGATGTTCTTCGATGAGCTCCCCGCCATCGTCAGCCGGTCTCTCTTCTTCCGGAGCCTGAAGGCGGAGGCTGTCAGGGAGCATGTGGAGGCGGTTGAGGACCAGGAGTCGATCCGAGATCAGCTTCACGGCTCACGGCTCGTCGCCTTCGTGGGGAACGGCGCCATCCTCCCCCGGAGGAGCGGCGTGGACGACCGGCCGCTGACCGGCGATGGCAGTGTCGTGATTCCCTTCCAGTCACCGGAGGGGATGGAGGTCGAGTTCGACACCCCGAACAGCGGGAGGGTCAAAGGGATGGGGATCCCCCGCGGGGTGACCCTCATCGTGGGGGGCGGATTCCACGGAAAATCGACCCTCCTCCACGCCCTCGAAAGGGGGATCTACAGCCACATCCCCGGCGACGGGAGGGAGCGGGTGGTCACCCTCCCCGGCGCGGTAAAGATTCGGGCCGAGGACGGGCGCTCCGTTGAGAAGGTGGACATAAGCCCCTTCATCTCGAACCTCCCCTACCGAAGAGACACCTCCTCCTTCTCGACGGAGAACGCCAGCGGAAGCACCTCGCAGGTGGCGAACATCATGGAGGCCCTCGAGATGGGGGCGGAGCTGTTCCTCATGGACGAGGACACCTGCGCGACGAACCTCATGATACGGGACGAGCGGATGCAGGAGCTGGTGGCGAAGGAGAAGGAGCCGATTACCCCCTACATCGACAAGGTAAAGCAGCTCCACCGGGAGCTCGGCGTCTCCACCATCCTCGTCATGGGGGGCGCCGGAGACTACTTCGACGTGGCCGACACGGTGATCATGCTCGACGCCTACCACCCCCGCGAGGTCACCCGTCAGGTGGAGGAGATACGGAAACGGTACAGGAGCAGGAGACAGCCGGAGGGGGGCGCGCAGTTCGGGACGGTCGGGGCGAGGATACCACTCGGAGCAAGCTTCAACCCGGCGCGGGGGAAGAGGGAGGTGAAGATAGACGCCCAGGGGGTGAGAACGATACTCTTCGGGACCATCGAAATCGACCTAAGCGACGTTGAACAGCTCATCGACATAAGCCAGACAAGGGCGATCGGCGATATGCTCCACCACCTCTCACAGCGCTACTTCACGCAAGGCGTCTCCCTGAAGGAGGCGATCTCACGGATGATGGACGATATCGACAGGAGGGGCCTCGACATCCTCTCCCCCCTGAAGAGGGGCGACTACGCCCGGCCGCGGAGCTTCGAGGTGGCGGCGGCGATCAACCGCATGCGGAGCCTGAAGGTGAAAGGGTAAGGTTTGGGAAATAAAGATCGAGAGGGACACAGAGATGCAGTCCCTTCCTTGTTTTATCAACCTATTGTCAACCTTTAGGTACTATTTATGTCAACCACATGTTTAATGACTGGTTGCAGCGCGGGAGCAAGATTTTCGGTTTTTATGATTATGTCAGGATGTGCATTTCGAAACACCCTGAATATTTCATCGGCAAATCCCTGTCCGATAGATTTGACGCCACTAAAATCCAGTATTACCTCCCTGAATTTATCAAGCCCGTAAAGCATTCTCCTGGCCTCCGATCGTGAAACATAGTCTTGATGGAAGAGTTTTACCAGAGCCCTTGTTCTCTCAAATCTATAGTCGAATTCTTCCGGGGCGAAATGTGAGAAGATTTTATCCAGGTTTTTCTTTGAATGCCTGCTGATACTGAAAGATACACCGGTCCCCTTTATAAACTTCTTTTCTTCGACAAAAACGTCCTTTTTATTGTTATCAAAAGTGAGGCTTATCTTATGAGATCTGAAAGTAATAGTATCGGATGCCTTAGAAGTAAAAAATATGCCCTCTCCTGAATGTTTCTCCTTCATGGTAGTCGTTTTTCCTTTGATGAGCTCTCCGATGGCAGCATTCTCGTCAACCAGATTAAACTTTGTAAAGATTGAGTGGAATATTCCTATTCCGAAATCCCTGATACAAAAAGTAAAATTGTACTGGTCAAGGCTGACTTCGACCTGGCACTTTGTGGATTCTGAATGGTCTATTGCATTGTTTAAGATTTCAGTGAATGCATAATGGGCTATTCCTAATGCGTTCTTGCTGAGTCTGCTCTTGAGATTCAGAAAGGGCGCCAGCTCGAGGAACACCTTATCCTCTTCAAGACCTTTTATATCAAATGTCTTCTTAATTCTG
>JBHHXU010000033.1:0-10087 GCA_046757185.1 Thermodesulfobacteriota bacterium | reverse complement strand
GCCGCCTCCTTTGTTGACTTCAAGACAGCCTGATGGTCGCTGTGGATATCGAGATGTGTATGGGTCAACACCATGGTCGCCCTTACCTCCCGTATCTTCTCCTCAATAATCTCTTTCATCTCCGATACGGAATCCGTAAGTCCCGTGTCCTGGAGTTCATAGAGCCAGAAATCCTTCATCTCCATGAATTTTGACGCACGTCTGAGCTCCGCCTCCCTCTTTTCATTGCCGCCCGCCCCCTTCTCTCCCATCGTGAATGTCAGCCCGTAGACAAGGGCGCCGCTGTCCTTGGCCTTCATGATAAAGCCGCCGCATCCGAGCTCTATATCGTCCGGATGGGCGCCGATGGCGAGGACAACCATATCCGTAAACTCCCTCGACCGGTGCTCCGTCCAGAGGAGGGCGAGGAAGGAGAGACCGAGCGCAATGAAGAGGGCAGCCTCGGTAATATCCTCGATGAGCTTTGGATCCACCCAGTAGGCAAGGTAGTCATTCCCGAAGTAGGAGACAAAGGTGATAAGGAGCAGAAAGGGAAGGACAAGGTTGGTAAACCAGGTGTAGAGCCGGTGGCGGCGCTTCAACAAACGCCTCTTACTCCGGTAGGTAAAGAAGACGAGAACGAAGATGAGGATAAAGATAAAGAGCTCAATAAACTCGCGCAGTGTGTCAATGGACGGAAAGCCCTGTTCCCCCCTCACCTCCTGCATGAGGTCGAGGGCCCTGGTGCTGGAGGGGTCGATTCTCAGGGCGCTCTTCAGGCTCTCCTCGGCCATGCGGTTGTGCCCCAGGGTCCGGTATGCCTGCGCCAATTGGAGGTGGTTCTCTATATTCCCCGGCTCCAGATCTACCGCCTTCCTGTAGGCCCCCGCCGCCTCCTTATGAGACTTCATCCAGGTGTAGACATCCCCCAGGGTCCTGTACGCCTCCACGTAACCGGGGGAGAGCTCTACGGCCCTCTGGAGGGCGATAACGGCCTCCTGAAACTCCTTCTTCCAGGCGAGGTCGGTTCCGAGCTCCTTGTAGAGCTCAGCGTCGTCAGGATAGAGTTCAATGGCGCGCTCCAGGTGGAGAATAGCGTCGGTGAGGTTTCCCATCAGGGCGTAGGTCTTTGCAAGCCCCTTGAAAGCCTCGTAGCTGTTCGGATCGGTTTCGAGAGCCTCTTTATAGAGCCTCTCCGCCTCACCGTATCGATGGGACCACCTGAGAACCCGGGCCAGCCCCGTCTTCAGGCCAAGGTGCTCCGGCGCCAGTTTGAGGGCGTCTCTATAGGTAACAATCGACTTGTCGTGCTCCCCTGTCCACGAGTAGAGCTCCGCCAGGTGTCCCCACGCATCGATATCCTTTTCGTTGATTGCCACTACCTTCCGGTACTGATCGATGGCCTCCGGAAACCTCTTGGTCCTTGTGTATATCTCACCGAGGTCCTTGAGGGTGGGTATATGCTCAGGATTCAGGGAGGCGGACTCTACAAGGACCGTCTCAGCCTCCCCGATATTCCCCTTGTCCAGGAGCGTATGACCGTCACGGTAGAGGTCGAGGTAGGTCGCCTGAACAATCAGTATGGCCAGAAGGAGATGAAGCATTAGAACCCGAAACCCGTCTTATAGGAGAGGAGCAGGGAACCCGTACTCTCGCTTTCCGTGGGGAGATCGATATGCTTCAAGCCGGCGCCGATGTCGATCCTCCGATTGAGGTTATAGAGAACCGATACCATGTAGACATTTGCCGTTTCACCGGAAAAGTTGCTCTGGGAGGAGAACTTGTCGTAGAGGTAATCGACCCTCCCCCTCAGGTCCTCTCTTATCTTATAGCTCACGTTGGTAAAGAGGGAGTAGCTGTAGCTGCTATCGAGGTCCCTGTTCGGCAGAATGATTACTCCCGCGCCCCACCTGTCTCTCTCATACTCAACGCCCCCCCCAAGGAGGAGGGAGAGCTGGTAGTCCACGTTTGTCTCCATTGCGCCCTTCCTCCCCTTGATGGTCGTGGTATCGGGGTCAGGATCTCTCAGGATGGCGAAGATTACCCTGGCTTTCAGGTAGTCAAGGGGGGTAAGGAAGTACCCCTCGGCGGTTACCTTGTGGTTGCTCGCATGGGAGTCCTTGTCGTGAAAGAAGCTCGGTCTGAAATACTCATAGGTTATGGTCCCCCTCGCCCTCTTATTGAACCAGTGGGAACCTTCCAGTTCAACGATAGGCACCTTGTCGTAGGAATTTGAGTCGGGAACGGGGGTCTTGCTTACGGGGTAATCGTAATCCTTCAGGGCGAAGGATGCCTTGAAGTATGAATCGGGCCGGTAAAAGTAGTACCCCTTCGCGTAGACCTTGTCCCTCGTATAGAAGGTCTGACTAGAGTAGCTGTAACCGGCGTGGAGGTCAAGCTGATCGACCCCCCCGTAGGAGAGCATTCCCTCATAGGCCTCCTTGGTATAGTCGGTCTCCCAACCACCGATCCAGCCCCTCAGACGTATACCCCTGTCGATTGCAAGATTATCGAGATCATCTCGTGCCTCTCTGTCATCCGGGTTGAGATCGAGGGCCCTTTCATAGGAGCCCTTGGCCGCCCTGGACTTTTTCAACCACTTCTGGGCCGTCCCCCTGTCCTTGAGGAGCTCGGCGTTCTCCCCCCCGAGCCTCTCCGCCTCCTCATACTCTCGGAGCGCCTCCTTCAACCTACCCTCATTCCTCAGCACCTCGCCGAGGAGGTGGTGATACTCCGCATTATCAGGCTCCGATGTGATGAGCTTCCTGAGCACCCCCTCAGCCTTTCCATACTCCCCCGCCGCTACGAATCCCTCAGCCTTCTTATATAATGCAGTCGGCCTCTCCGCCGCCCCCCCTCCAGAGGACCCCGCGGCAATGATCAGGAGGATAGCCACTACTATACTAATGATACGCATTCTCTTTGCTCCTTGTCCATGTAGTTATGAGTTGATCAAGTATCTCCCGGGCGGAGAGGATATTCCCCCCCAGCCGGGCATTTACCTCTAACAGCACGGGTGTGCCGTCATTCCTGAGACGAAAATCGATATCGAGAGGCCCCACCAGCCGTAAAATTCGCGCCACCTTGATACCCAGTTCCGCTACATCCTCCCTCTCGACCCTCTCGACGGCAAGGGCGTTCCCCGTGATGCCCTCCTTGAGGAGGGTCTTTTCCAGCACGACACAGGCGGGAACCTCCCCGTCTCCCTCTATAAAGAGATTCACATCGTACTCCGCACCGGGGACAAACTCCTGGAAGAGGATACCTTCCCTCCCCTCCCCCCTCAGGGACTCAGTGGTAGGATGGAGGGCAATTCCCCGCCCCCCCCTGCTGAAACACGGCTTGGCAAGTATGGGAAAGGTGAGTTTCTTTGCCATCTCCTCCCTGGAGTGTCCTCCGTCAAAGGTGAGGGGCGCCGGAATTCCGTGCTCCTCTACAAAACGGACCGTCTTGAGCTTGTCGTTGGCGATATCGACCCCCTCGGGAGGAGAGATAAAGACCGTACATCCGCACCCCTCTATCGTCCCCTTGAGCCGTGCAACGACAGAGAGCTCCTCTGTGACGGTGGGGATCAACAGGGCCGGCTTCTCCCTCTCTATAATCTCCACCAGGGCCTCTCCGTAGGTTGACTCAAGTGCCGGGGGAACGGTATAGAAGGAATCAACCGGTGACTTTACCTCCCTCATATCGGTCCCGATGAGAGGGTACCCCTTCTCTGAGAGATACTCCACCGTTCCCTTTCCCGCCGGTCCACCGACCCCCGTTACCAGTATCTTCTCATCCATAACGCCCTGTACCGATATCCGCCGCAAACAGTCCGCCTCACCGGGCAACAAGTGTCGGCGATAACGGCCCCTCTTCCTTTTTTGTGATGCAGCAGACCACCGTAGAATGGTTAACCCCTCTCCTGGAAGGGCGCCTAAAATAAGTATACTATTCTACTAAAAAAAAGATTAAAGTGATATTAAAAAAACCTATAAATAAACCGGGAGGGAGACAGAGTGGCGGAAGAGGAAAAGAGGGGTGCCACATCTGTGGCACCCATGGTCTTCAGGTGAGAGAATCGGTTCAGAGAGCCGCACCGTCCCGATACCTTAATGACTTGCCTTACCTTAATGACCCTCTTGTGCCGGGCCTGGATGGGTCGTACGCTCTTTTTGAATATTCCTGTGAAGGCGGCAACCTGCCCCGCCGACACATCGACAGGGTTCGTCAGGAGGTTCCAGCTTACCCCCTCGCTGCAGCGAGGGGTAGTGAGTGACCGGGAGTCGGCGTAGTATGATCTGTCGGAGGGTAATGGGCAGGCCTTACTCGAAGCTCACCGAAACCTCTATCGGCCCTCCCGGATCCAACCCGTCATACCTCCCCCGCACGGTCAGGCCCGGTTGCACCGGCGCCATCCTGGTGATGCTCCCGAGGGAGATGAGGTCACCCGCCTTCAGCCCTTTCCCCTCCGCCTTCAGGGAATCGACCAGCCAGAGGAGGACCTTCAGAGGATGGCCGAGGAGATTACTTCCCCTCCCCTCCGCGAGCCTTTTTCCCTCACCATCGAGGAGCGTTACCTTCACCTCCGCCAGCCGCCGCTCCCACTCATCGGTGGGCGCAACCAGTATCGGATCGCCCACAACCCCGTACCGGGCGCCGGTATTAATCGCAACAATAGCGGCTCCGTCTATCCTTACCCCCTCCCCGTAAACGATGTCGGGCAGCTCAATGAAGGGAATCACCGCATCGATGGCAGCCAGGGCCTCCTGCGGCGTTATTGCATTATTGATGCTCTCGCTCCCCACCTGAACCATCAGGTCACCCTCGACCATCGGCCGTATACCGAAATCGGCGGTGAGGCGAGCGCCGTTTTTCAGTACCATCCTTTCGAGCAGCACCCCCCGGAGGGGGTGAGATACGTTAAAACGGCGCTGCACAGCGGGGTTCGTCAGCGCAACCTTGTAGCCGACGATGGGTCCGTATACCCTTCCAATCTCCCTAACAAACCGCTCCTGTATCTTCCGGGCCTCCTCAAGGGTTATCTGCGAGCCAAGCACGTCGAAGGGAGTTCTATTGAGGTAACTCGTGGTCAGACTTTCGACAACTCCGTAAAGTGGGTCCGCGGCAAAGGCAGGACAGGCGAGGAGGATAATGGCAGCAACAAAGGTCACGACGGTCCGGAGGGGACCGTTTTTGACCGTCATGAGCCTTTCCCGTCTCCCCTCCTGGAGAGCCACCAGAGTGAGAGGCAGACGAGGATGATGAGGACGAAAGGGAGGCTGATGATGTGGACCTTGATAAACTCTACAAGTGCGGCGTAGAGGGCCTCCTCAACGGTGAACTGCCCGGGATAGAAGGTCTTAAGGTAGTGAATCTCCTCGAGGGAATGCCACGAAACGGCGAAGATGATGAGGATACTTACAACAATGATGCCGATAAGTAGAAGAGGTAACGATCTTTTCATTGGTCACCTGCAGTAGAATGGGTGAATCGTCAAACGCACCTCGAATCAGTTGGAAAACAGCCGTCCGATCTCATACTATTTTGGCAGACAAGATGGTATCACACCGGCAATGAAAGTCAATTATGAATCTAGTCCACATCCACCGTCTAATTCTGGAAGTCGGCCGTCCATAAAGGCCCGGAGGCTGCGTTGCCTTCACCAATGTGATGCTCAACGTAGCCCTGCTACGCCTGCGCTCAAATCGGCTTGACGCCTTGCTCCGAACCTTTCTGAACAGCCTTTGTTCTCAGGTCAGGCGGTGGGTTTGGGCTAATATGTTGACGAAAGGGTGGTTGAGGAGTACAATTAGTCCAGGTACCTGGCTTACCGGTCTGCCGGCAACCAGTTGCCGATGCCTTGGAGCCTCTGCAGGTCATGAACTGGGAGAAATTGACTTTGAGAGTAGCACAGCACATCGGGGCAAATCAACCCGGGTCCCGGTCGATACGCCTTGAGGGATAAAACCTTAAAATACAATGAACCGGAAATCGGTATGATTACGAAAGACTCAAGAAAAATACTCGTAGCTGATGACAGCCTGTTGTTCAGGACCAAGCTAAGCGACATCCTTGTAGAAGCCGGACATCGAGTCAAGATTGTGAAAAACGGAAAAGAGGTTATTGAAGAGGTAAGGATCGGCGTTAGCGATATCGACCTGATGATCCTTGACTTACAGATGCCGGAAGTTGACGGGTTCGGTGTCCTGAAGTGGATTAAGAACAGTGGCCACGGGGGAAAGTTTCCGATACTGGCTATGACGGGGGCCTACGAGGCAACCCAAATAATTGAGAAGCTGAAGGCCCTCGGCGCAAGCGGGTATATGTCCAAGGATATGTCGCCCGAACAGATTATCTTCAGGGTTAATAATTTCCTTTTTCCGAAGAAATCCGCCGGGAGGCCGAAGAATGACAGGGTCTGTGCCTCCATACCCGTTGATTTTACCATAGGGGAAAGAAGCTTTACCGGGCATATTCTTAACGCAAGCGAAGGCGGCGCCTTTCTGTATTCAAAGGTCAAACTCCCACAAGGCGCCGAGCTCACGCTTAAGTTCTCTTTGCCAGGGTATGGAAGGGTCATGGTCGTCAAGGGGAATGTCCAATGGTCCTCTGACGAGACGGCAAGCAGTTCTTTCTTCTGCGAGCATGGGATCAAGTTCTCCTCCGTTTCAACGGAAGACCGTAAGGACCTTATTGATTTCATTGCCCGCGAGAGCGTCGGACCGGATTGAGAAGAGAGTTCAAAGTTGAAAGTTGAAAAATAGACAGGAGGTACAGGACAAGAAAATAGTAAATTTATGTAATTCCTGTTAATCCGGTCCAAATCATTTTAACTCCTGGATTGAAAAATAAAGCCCATTGGTCTGATCGGCCGGTGGGCTTTTTGCTTGTTGATTATTGGTAGAAAGGTTGCGTAGAGCGGTAAAATTAAAGGGTTGATTAAAAGAGGAAACAGTTGTGAAGTCGTGGGAAGGACAATACTGTGTTACAGTTTTTATTTAGTATTCTTGCCTTCTTCCCGCATGGTCATTTCTTTTTTCAAACGAATATCAATTACCCTTTCCCTCGACGGAGGTGCATTACTCCCCTCTCTCACCACAGCAGAGAGCAGATACTGTTTGCAGGTTCATTCAAAACAGGTACAATAGGGCCATCAATTGTAAGGAGGTACAGGAATGCTTAAGGAGGGAGAGAGGGCGCCGGACTTCTCGCTCAGCGGGGTAGACGAGAGGGGAGAGGAGCGGGAGTACAATCTCAATGAGTTCAGGGGGAAGAGGGTGGTACTCTACTTCTACCCGAAGGACAACACCCCCGGCTGCACCCGGGAGGCATGCGACTTCAGAGATAGTATGAACAGGCTCCTAAGGGAGGGGGTCGTGCTCCTCGGCATCAGCCCGGACAGCGTCGCCTCCCACGGACGGTTTCAGGAGAAACAGGGACTCAATTTCCCCCTCCTGAGTGACCCCGACAGGAGTGTGGCGGAGCGGTACGGGGCGTACGGCGAGAAGAAGATGTACGGGAAAACGACATTGGGGATTATACGATCGACTTTCATCATCGATGAGAAGGCTATAATCGAGAAGGTCTGGACGAAGGTGAAGGCGAAGGGACATGTAGAGGACGTGCTCAAGGCCCTTTGATGAGAAGGTTTAAACCATGAAACGTATCAGCAATGAACGGCTTGACGGTCTCACCAAGGCGGCCAGGACCTCTTCCCGGAAGAGGATGAATTATGACATTCACCAATCACCAGACGAAAGGGTGCAGCGCTTTTTCAATGCCTTTGAAAGCGATACCTATGTGCGTCCCCACAGGCATGCAGAACAGGACAGGTTTGAGCTCTTCCTCTGTATCAGGGGAAAGGGGGCTGCCATCATTTTCGACGGGGAGGGAAATGCTACTGATACCGCCGTCCTCTCCCCGGAGGGGGAGTGTATCGGAGTTGATATACCTCCCGGCATATGGCATACCATCATCGCTTTAACTCCCGGTACCATCTTCTTTGAGGTGAAGGAGGGACCTTACCGGCCTCTTGACGATAAGGAGTTTGCCCCCTGGGCGCCGGAACCGGAATCACCTGATGAGCGTTACTATCTAAAGGAGCTGAAGGAGAGGGTAGCTGGAGGCTCTTCAGCCTAAAACCCTTTTACGGCGCCGGGTCCTCAAGGTTATTGCCTCACCCCCTCTTCTATGCTATCCTCTGGTCATGTCTGAGCTGCGTTTAAACCTCGTTACACGGGCGTGGGTCATCATCGCCAAGGAACGCGCCCACAGACCGGAAGACTTCAAGAAGGTTAGACCCCGGAAAGACGTCCCCACCTACGAAGCCAACTGCCCCTTCTGTCCCGGCAACGAGAACATGACCCCCCCTGAAACCTACCGGGTTGCCGGGGAGGAGGGATGGAAGATACGGGTAACGACAAACAAATACGCCGCCCTCTCCCATGCAGGCGCCAGGATGAGATGCACCGACGGACTGAGGAGGTCGGTTACCGGTGTCGGAGCCCATGAGGTGATTGTAGAAACCCCTCTCCATAATGAGGCAATCGCCCTCATGGATGTCTCCGCGGTGAGGGATATTCTCAAGACGTACAAAAATAGATTCACCGACGCCTACAGCAATCCGAATGTCGGCCATGTCATCCTCTTCAAGAACCACGGCATCGAGGCGGGTACCTCCCTTGAACATCCCCATGCACAGCTAATCGGCTCACCGGTGACCCCCATTCAGATACGGGACAGAATGGAGGCGTACGTCCACTTCCACGACGATACGGGGAGGTGTCTCATCTGCATGATGACGGGGATGGAGAGCGAGGATCAAACACGGGTCATCCTTGAGACAGACGAGTTCCTGACCTTTATCCCCTATGCGGCCCTCTCCCCCTTTCACATCTGGATCTTCCCGAAGAGGCATACCGCATCATTCATCGGTATCACCGACAGAGAGATAGACGACCTCGCGGTAAACCTCAAGAAGACCCTCGCAAAGCTCTACCACGGCCTCGGCAACCCCGATTTTAATTTTATCATCAGGTCGAATAGACCAAAGGACGCCGATTCTGAGTACTTCCACTGGTACATAAGCATTATCCCACGGATTACCATGATGGCGGGGTTTGAACTGGGGAGCGGAATGTATATCAATACGGGCATACCGGAAGAGAGCGCGGCGTTTTTAAGAAGCGTCCCGGGCGAAGGCACAGAGGGGTAATAATGCGCACGTCTGCTTCTCCGTCGCCGGTGGGAGGAATACCGGAACAGAGCCGCTCTGAAAGACAGGCCTCCGGAGACACCATCGAAAAGCGAGAGAGACCGGATTGAAATGTCTCTACCATATAAAGCTGAGCAAAGTGATGCTTCGGGGTGCAACGATTGCCCTCCTCCCCGGTGACCCCTTTAGATCCCGTATCATTGGAGAGACCATCGCGAAGAGGTACGGGACAGAGAGCAGGGAGCTGGCCTGGAACAGGGAGTACTGCACCCACCTTGCCCGCATAAATAACACCAGCGTACTCATCACCTCCACAGGCATCGGCGGCCCCTCCACCTCAATTGCCATCGACGAGCTGGCACAACTGGGGGTGGAGACCTTCATCAGGGTGGGTACAACCGGCGCCATCAAGAGGGGAATTGCTATCGGAGACGTCATCATCACCACCGGAGCTGTCCGTCTCGACGGCGCATCGACCCACTACGCCCCCATAGAATATCCTGCCGTCGCCCATCATGAGGTCGTCAACGGCCTCATCGAGGGGTCGGAAAAGACGGGGGTCAGGTACCATGTGGGGGTAACGGCCTCATCGGATACCTTTTACCCCGGCGAGGAGAGGAAAGACGCCTTCAGGCGGTATGTCCTGAGGAGGTTCCGCGGGGCGACCGAGGAGTGGCGGAACCTCCATGTCCTGAACTATGAGATGGAGTCTGCGACACTCCTGACCCTCACCGCCTCGATGGGGCTCAGAGGCGGTGCCATTACAGGGGTTATCAACAGGGCGGGTGGAGGTGCCATTACAACAAGAGACCTGAAAGTCGGCGAGGCGAATGTGATTAAGGCAGCCGTGTCGGGTATCGAGTCTCTCCTGTGAACTACTCATCCCGACACTCAACGAGAGTCATTATG
>JBHHXU010000032.1:0-10554 GCA_046757185.1 Thermodesulfobacteriota bacterium | reverse complement strand
ACGCGGCGCTTGCCTTGCGTCTGGCGTAAATTTCCTGAGATGCTTCTTCTTTATAGTGAGCTTCCAGCTTTTCTCGAATGGTTTCATCCGGCAACCGGACAATTCTTTGGCCACTTTTCCCTTTGGTGCATTCCTCCCAGTGCTGACAACTGAAACAAAGTTCTTTATCGATGATTTGATGCCATCTCTTTTCGCTCTTCTTCTCTGTTGACGCATGACGTAAAGTATGACCTTCTGGACAGGTATAGCAATTTTTGTCAGCTCTAGCACTATTATTCAAAAGGAGTTCTTTTTCAAATACTACGGCATAGCCTTTGCCTCTCTCCCCAGCATAGCTGGGGGGTTTAGCGCTGAATTACCTCATGCCGGCTCAGACCCAGGCTGGGGTCGGCCTTTAACCTGGCGGTTACTGACTGAACATTAAGAGCGTGCCAGGTAGTCGGTTCTGTTTGAGCAGAAGTTGACATTTTCTTCTCACTTATAACGCTTCACCCTTACTGTCTATCGGCACCACAATGATAGGGCCGGGAGCCAGGGAAATCACCGTACTCACCGTACTGCCTACATATACCCGTTCCCTCCTCGCCTTGTGCCTGTGCCCAAGTATGACAATGTCCAAATTCTTTCCACCGACGTAGTTCACAATCTGCTCTTCTATCACTCCACGCTGTACGACAAGGGCTTCAATCTTCACACCTGCAAGTGTCTTGTCTGCAAACCCTTTAAGCCTCTCATGGGCGGCCCCTTCCTCTTCGGAACTCGATTGGGGAATGACGTGAAGCACATGCAGAGGCTGGCCGGATTGCCTGGCGTACTCTGCGGCATAGAGGGCAAGCTCCTCCGCGCCTGCTTCAAGGTCGAGACATACAAGTATGGGCCTTTTCTTATGATTCATTGATTATCTCCTTTTCCAGTTCATCCTGCGGCCTCCTCAATTGGTCACCCCAGAGGCGGATCAATAAGGTAAACAACAATGGCACAGTGATCGCAGTGAACGACGCTGCGCTAACCAGTGCTGTAAACAGGTGCAGATCGATCAACTTAGCTTCGAGCAACAGCTTGGCGACAATAATCTCAGTGGTAAGACGGGCATCAAGACCTATGCCGATGGTCCATGCCTCGCGTACAGTGACCCTCTTCATAGGGACCATTAAGAATACACCGACCAGTTTGCCTATGGTTCCTGCGAGATAAAGCAGGATTGCCAGGGCCGGGGCCTGTAATATGCCTTCAAGGTCTGCACTCAGTCCCACCCAGAAGAAGAATATGAGGCCGAAAAAAGCGTAAGTGACAGATTGCACCGTCTGTGTCGTCTGCTCACCGACAAGCCCCATGGTGTTGAAGACGGGACGCATCAGCACACCTGCGGTTATGGCCCCTGCCACCATGCCGAGCCCCCCATACTCCGATAGGCCGCCGAAACCGAAGAGTAGAAGCATGGACAGCATGAGGAGGTTGCGTGGACGGCACGGAAGCCACCGCCCAAGCCATGGCGTTAACCAGCGGTAAGCAACCCAGGCCAGAGCCATGAAGATAACGACGTAGGTGGTAATACTCAAAACCTCGTTTTCCAGAATGGAAGCAGACGCAGAGGAGGCGGCCTTCTCGCCTATCCACACCGAGACCAGGGCCACAAGAAAGACCTCTATGATATCATCCATTGTCCCTGCGCCTACAATCAAGGAGCCTATTCTGGTACGTATGAGCTGGAACTCATCAAGGATGGGAACGATGACCGCCTCGGCGGTTGGCATGCGGGTAAGACCTATGACAAAAGCCATAAGCCAGCCGTAACCAAGCACCAGCATCACGGCCATGCCGAAAATAAAGGGCACGGAGGTGTTCAGGATGGTTAGCCAGACGATGTCCCCGCTCAAACCTCTCATTTCTTTTAAGTCTATTTGAAGACCGATATAAAAGAGGAGGAACAGCACGCCGAACTGTGCCAGGAAGTTGAAAGGTTCGTAGAGGGGAGCGGAGAGGAGACGCTCTCCCTGGGGGGTGTAGTGCACGGCCATGGCCACAAAGAGCGCGCCGAGGATGCCGGGGATCCGGAGCCGTGCTAAAAGGCCCGCCGCAAGATAGGTCAAGGCAAACAGAAGCGCCAGATCCAGCAGGAGTGCGCCTATTTGGGCTTCAGTCATACCTTAACCCATTAATATATTATGAGAATAATTTGGGTAGCAGTAGAGCTGAACGTTAATATGATTTTAGGCTTATTATTAAGGCATGTCAACTAAGATGTCACTGTGGAATTTGTGCAGTTGTTCACGGTCAGGGGCTTTGCTCATTGGTCGTTATACTCTCTCACTTCTTTTGTAACCACGGCATTGACGAAATGCTGGGAGAGGGAGTACCATCAAGCTGGCCGTATAGTTTCTTAGGTACTCATCAGCTGTTCCGATACCATTTTCGAAAATGTTTGTGAAAGGCGATATGGAGGTCGAATGACACATAATCCCAACAGTTGCAATATTCAAGAAACCCACTAACTTCCAACCCATTCTACCCTTTACGGCAGGTTGTCAAACAAATACATGGCAAGATTTATCTTCAAATGGTAGAGTTGCACCTCTGTACTGTTAACCTTTTCTCTCCCTTCGTGGTCTCTGTGGTTTCATACTGTATAGTTTAATGCTATGAGTAGTAAAATAATTGACAACCTTATCCACCATATAAGGTCGGTGACCCCCGTCGTTACGGTAAATGTGAGACTCTCGCGGCGCCTTCGCCACCTCTACGACCACGAGATGAAGTCGGAAGGTCTTACCCGGTGGCATAGCCCCCTCATCATGCCCCTTTCGGCATGGATCAACTCCCTCTGGCATGAAAGCTGGCCTGACGTCCCCCTCCTTTCCGCTTTACGTTCAAAGGCGGTGTGGGAGAGGATTGTGTCAAAGGACAACGCCCTCGCCGATAGGGGCATCCTCTCGACCCAGGGGGTTGCAGATACCTCCTACAATGCATATTCACTCATGAGAGAGTACCGCCTCTCCTTCCCCGACGATATCTACCTCACCGAGGAGGCGGCAGCCCTCAAGCGATGGATAAGAACCTATAATGGAGAGGTCGAGAGACTCGGCTTTGTCTCCCCCCTCACCCTGACGGAGCGGGTCATAAAACTCATTAATGAGAATACGGTCACTATCCCGAGTGAGATTATCTTCGCGGGCTTTGACGAGATAACGCCAGAGAGCGGTGCACTCATCGGGGCGATTGAAGAGTCGGGGAGTAAGGTTGCCTTCTGGCCCGACAAACCGGAGCGGCTTGATTCCATCGTTGAACTGCCCGACATAGCAGATCGGTTGACGGTGAGACGTTACGCCGATATGACCGAGGAGGTCGTTCAGGCGGCACGGTGGTGTCGGAAGACCATCGGACCCGGCACGACGATAGGGATCATCGTCCCCGAACTCGAGCGATACCGTGAAGTCATACTGCGGGAGTTCTCCGCGGAGCTGGCGCCGGCCTCTCTCCTCTCCCGGAAGGAGACCTCCCTCCCCTTCAACATCTCCCTCGGTTCCCCCCTCTCCGGGGAGCCTCTCGTTAAGCTCGCCCTCGACATCCTCTCCATTGACGGAAAGAAACATAACATCGATAAAATGAGTTCCATCCTCCTCTCTCCCTATCTTGGAACCGGAGAGTCCGAATACCACGGCCTTGCCCAAATGGACGCCTGGTTCAGGGAGAGGAACGCCCTCCATATCGGGCTCTCAGATATCCTTCAAAAGCTGAAAAAAACCACAGGAGATGATGTCAGCCCCCTCGCCGCATTCACAGAGAAGGTTGGAGCGTGGAGAGACCACCTCAAGGAGGCAGAGAAGAAAACCGTGCCGAGCCGGTGGGCGAAGGAGTTCAATAACCTCCTGTCAGGTTTGGGGTGGGCCGCCGGTGGAGTCACCCTCGACAGCGGCGAGTACCAGGCACTCAAGGCGTGGCACGAGATTCTCGGCGGCTTCGCGGGGCTTGATGACATTTACGGACCGATGGAGAGGAGAGACGCCGTCAGCCGGATCGTAAGGATTGCACAGGAGACAACCCACCAGCCGGAGGCGCCGGAGTGCCCGATTCAGATCCTCGGCGCCCTCGAGGCCACCGCCGGACACTACTTCGACCATATCCGGCTGCTCGGCTGCCATGACGACGCCTTCCCTCCCCAGCCTTCACCTAACCCCTTCATCCCCCTCTTCATCCAGCGGGAGCACAACGTCCCCCACTCCTCACCGGATCGAGAGCACGCCTTTGCCAGAGTGGTTCTCAAAAGAATCCTCCAATGCGCGCCACATATAGAGGTCAGTTGGCCTGAGGTGATTGACGACAAGGAGACACGTTTGAGCCCCCTCATCGGAAACCTGCAGGGGAGAGTTGGCGACTCAATTATCGAAAACGGCAGCCGCATGAAGGATACCGTTCACTCCCGTCACGATCTGGAGGAGATGCCAGCCGATTGGCATGTCCCCCTTTCGGCGGGTGAGCAAGAAGCGATAAGAGGCGGGACATCGATTATCAGCAACCAGTCGACGTGCCCCTTCAAGGCCTTCGCCACCCACCGCCTCAACGCCTCCGGCATTGCCGTGCCGGAGCCGGGCTTCACGGCCGCTCAGCGGGGGGCCAACACCCATAGGGCCCTCAGGAACCTGTGGGAGGCGGTTAGAGACTCCGCAAATTTGAGAGAGCTCATTGAGAACGGTACACTCGGCCAGTCGATAGAAAGGAGTGTGAAAGAAGCACTCCGGGGGGCTACCCTCTTCCAGCACTTATCCCGGAGGTACATCGACCTGGAGAAGGAGAGGCTCATCAACCTCCTGGGAGAGTGGGTCGGGACAGAAGCGGGAAGGCCCCCCTTCACCGTCAAGGATACGGAACAGCCGCAGGAGATATCGGTTGAAGGTCTCACGATAAGGGCAAAGTTCGACCGGATAGACCAACTGGAGGACGGGCGTCAGGTGCTCCTCGATTACAAGACGGGCGAATGCAACCGGTACGACTGGCTTTCCGAGAGGCCGAGGGATCCCCAGCTTCCCCTCTACACCCTGGCCGGCCGGTACGACGCCATCGCCTTCGCGCAGGTACGGATCGGCGATTGCCGGTTCAAGGGGGTCGCTACAGAGAGTGATATCCTCCCCGGCATCAAAGCATTCAAGGAAGATTCGAGATGGCTCAAAAAGATAGCCATTGAGGAGTGGGATGCAATGCTGGAGCAGTGGAGAGATGTCGTAATAAACCTCGTCAACGACTTTATGAGTGGCAATGCCTCCGTCGATCCTCTACCGTACAGCGGTGGAAAGTCGGCATGCGACTACTGCGAGCAGATGCCCCTCTGCAGAATATTTGAAGGGGAGCCTCTCCATCGGGACGGGGGTGATGAGAATGATGAGTAAAATCATCCACGACAGCGACGTAAGGGCGGAGGCGCTGGACCCCGCGAGGTCGTTCATCGTCCAGGCCCCCGCCGGTTCGGGAAAGACGGAGCTTTTGATGCAGCGCTTCCTCACCCTCCTCGCCACGGTCGAGAGGCCGGAGGAGATACTGGCCATCACCTTTACCCGGAAGGCGGTCGGCGAGATGCGCACCCGCATCATGGAGGCCCTCGAAGAGGCTCGTGAACCACTCTCGTCCGGCAAAGAGCATGAAAAAAGGAGGCACGACCTCGCCCAAAAGGTCCTTGAGAGGGACTCCCTCAAGAAATGGAACCTCCTCGAAAACCCGGGACGGCTGAAGATACAGACTATCGACTCCCTCTGCGCCTCCCTTGCGCGCCAGATGCCAATCCTCTCCCGCCTCGGGCGGCAACCGGCAATAAGCGATACACCGGTCGAGCTTTACCGGGAGGCGGCGAGGCGTACCATCGCCATGGTCGAGCGTAACGATCCTGACGGTGAGACCCTTCGCCGGACACTGAGCCACTTCGACAATTCGGTATGGGCCCTTGAGGAGCAGCTCGTAAGGATTCTTGAGAGGCGGGATCAGTGGCTGAGACACATCAGACCGGGGATGGAGAGGGAGTGTCTCAGAGATGCGCTGGAGGGTTCCCTGAGAAGGGTCGTCGAAGCCACCCTGCGCAAGGCCGCTGAGGCGTTCCCGGAAAAGGGTCTTGAGGGGATTATGGGGCCTGCCCGTTTTGCGGCATCCAATCTCCAGGCAAGCGGCAAGGCAAGCCCCATTGTTGAGCTTGCGGGGCTGGTAGGTTCACCCGGCACACGCACCGGAGAGCTACCCCTCTGGCGGGGGCTCACGGCGCTTCTTCTCACAACCTTAGATACCTGGAGAAAACCGAAGGGGATCAACACAACACTCGGTTTCCCCGCCGACAAGTCGGAAGAGGCTACAGAAAATAAGGAGATATTCAAGGGCATCCTTGCCTCTCTCAGCGGAAACGACCGGCTCCTCTCAGCGCTCATTGAAGTGGGCCGTCTCCCCGATCCTGAATACAGCGACGACGAGTGGGCAATCCTGAATGAACTCCTCTCCCTCCTCCCCATTGCCGACCACCATCTCACAGAGGTATTCGCCGAACGGGGAGTGGGCGATTTCCAGGCCGTCGCCATGGCGGCCCTTGATGCCCTCGGCCCCGAGGAGAGCCCGACCGACCTGATGCTCTCCCTCGACCTGAGGATACAGCACATCCTCGTCGACGAGTACCAGGACACCTCACGACGGCAGCTTGAACTCCTGAGGGCGCTGACGCGGGGATGGGAACCGGGTGACGGGAGGAGCCTCTTCATCGTCGGCGACCCCATGCAGTCGATCTACCTCTTCAGGGACGCCGAGGTCGGCCTCTTCCTCGACGCCAAAGATTCCGGCATAGGTGAAGTAAGACTCGACACCCTCACGCTGGAGTGCAATTTCCGGTCGCAGGCCGCCATCGTCGAATGGGTCAATGACGCCTTCCAGGGGGCCTTTCCCGAAGGCGACGACCCCTTTATGGGCGCCATGCGCTACACACCCTTCTCCTCCGTCAAACCCTCCATTGAGGGGTTGACCGTGAAGACCACCCTCTTTGACGGACGGAACGATTCACGCGAAGCGGAGGAGGTCGTAAGGACCATCCGGCAGATCGACGGCAGTGAGACTATTGCCATTCTCGCCAGGTCGCGGACTCACCTCGCAGCGATTATAGAGGCGCTTAAGAGAGAAGAGGTCGATTTCGTCTCACAGGAGATCGACCCCCTCATCGACCGCCCCGTTACTCAGGACCTCCTCGCCCTCCTGAGGTCGCTAAGCCACCCCTTCGACAGAACCGCATGGCTCGCCATCCTGAGGGCGCCGTGGTGCGGTCTCACCCTTGGCGACCTCCACAGGCTCTGCCTCTTTGACGCCGAAAGTCCCGTCTGGTCCCTTATCAACGATGAAAAACGGTTCTCATCCCTCTCGGAGGACGGACAGGAACGGCTCAGCCGTTTCAGGAAGGCCATCGAGTCCGCTCTCACCATGCGGGGGAGGCTCGCTCCCCGGACGGTTCTGGAGAGCCTCTGGATAGCGCTCGGCGGTCCCGCCTGTGTCAGCGACGACGCCATGGGTGATGCGGACCTCATCTTCGAGATGGTTGACAGTGCCGGCAACGGTGGGGATATCGAATCGGTGGAGCTGCTCGAAGCGAGGATAGAGAAGCTCTACGCAACCCGGACGAGGAGCGGCGAAAATCCGGTGGAAATCATGACGATCCACAAGGCGAAGGGGCTCGAATTCGATCACGTCATCCTCCCCGGTCTGGGGAAGCGGCCCAGAAAACCCGATAAAGAGATCCTCCTCTGGCTGGAGCGGGGGGACGACCTCCTCCTCGCCCCCATTGAGAAAAGGGGTGACAAAGGGGGGAGCCCCATCTATAATTACCTGAAAGGGATTGCCGATGAGAAGGAGCGGCTCGAAGTAACGCGCCTCTTCTATGTGGCGGCAACGCGAGCAAGGAGAGGGCTCTACCTCTTCGGACATACGAAGGAGATCGAGCCCGACACGGAGACGGTCAAGGTCGAACCAAAATCACTCCTTGCAAGACTACAACACCAGCTTGAACCGTCCATGATGGCAGTAAATACCGCGTGTGAGGCGTCCCCCAACAGGGATGACGAGACCAGCGGGGTGCCGTTGCGCCTATCGAGGCTCCCCTCACCGTGGCGCTCTCCTGAACCGGTAGAGGCTATTGAGATCGGCATTGAGGACGCCGATATTGCCTCGCTGCCCGCTGAGCCCCGGTTCGACTGGGCGGGAGAGACCATCAGGCATCGCGGCGCCGTCCTCCACCGGTACCTCTGCAGGATTGCGCGGGAGGGACTCACGAAGTGGGATGAGGAGCGGATAACGGCGGAGAGAAGCCGGATAGAAACCATGCTCCTCCAGGAGGGCCTGAACAGGAAGGAGGCCCGGGAGGGCAGCAGGAAGGGTGTAGACATACTGGCACGGACGATAGAGGACAGTCGCGGCAGATGGATACTCGGCAACCGTGAAGTGGCCGCCGCTGAGCTGCCCGTCACCGGCATCGTCAAAGGAAAGATCGTCCATGCCGTCATCGACAGAACCTTTGTTGATGAGAACCGACGGTGGATAATAGACTACAAGACCGGCGCCCACGAGGGAGGCTCTATCGGAGAATTTCTTGAAAGGGAGAAGGAACGCTACCGGGAACAGCTGGAGACCTATGCCGCCCTCCTCAGAGCGGGAGGGGAGGAGCGGGAGATCCGGCTGGGGCTCTACTACCCCGCCCTGCCCGGCTGGATAGAGTGGTAGATCATTTCTAAGATAATGGTGTAACTATATACAAACGCGACTACTATTGCAAGGAGGAAGGAATGGAATTCAGAAACGCCGAGGAGTGTTGGAAGGTCATTCAGAGAGAGCAGAGGCCTGAGCTGCTGTCGGAGATCGAGAAATTCGCGCGTGAGAACCTGACACCGACAAACGTTGTCTTCGGGACCTCAGGCTGGAGAGGTGAGATCGGGACGGACTTCACCTTTCATAATGTCAGGGTTGTTATTCAGGCAATCATCGCCACCCTGAAAAATGAAAATCCGGAGCTCAGACAGGCCCTCGGGATACGAGACTTCGACGATGTAAAGAAGCGCGGCATCATCGTCGGGCACGACAACCGTTTCCTCGGTCGTGACTTTGCCACGGAGATGATGAGCATGCTTGCCGCCGAGGGGATAAAGGTGTTGTACGCGGGAGAGACGATCACACCCGAGTTTTCAACTGCCATAGAGATGCTCGGCGCGGCCTGCTCAATCAACATTACCCCATCCCATAATCCATCTAACTATCTCGGACTCAAGTTCAACCCCTCCGACGGGGGGCCCGCCGGACCGGAGATAACGAACCTCTTCCAGGATGAGGCAAACCGGTTGATGGGAGAGGGCGGTGTGAGAGTTTCCGGTGAGAGCAGCAAAGGAGCACGCTATGAAGAGATAGACACGATAGAGCTCTACATCCGGTACCTTGAAGAGAGAGGGACACTCGACCTTGAAAAAATAAGGGATTTTTTAAGGAACGATGACTGTCTGGTTGTGATTGATCATGTCCACGGCGCAACGAGGGGGAGGCCGGAGAGACTCCTCAACGGCTCTGCCCCTGAGGTCGCAAACAAGAAGCTCCGATTACTCAGGACCGAAGATAACTACCTCTTCGGCGGTGTGGCGCCGGAACCGTCCGCCAGGAACATGGAGGGGGTTGAGAAGATACTCAAGGAGAGCAGCGCACGGTTCAAGATAGGGGTCATCATGGATCCCGACGGCGACCGTATACGGTTTGCCGACCATAAGATGCAGATACCTATGAACTACTTCGGCGCCATGGCCCTCCATTTCCTCCACGTCCATAAGGGAATTAAGGGAGTTGCGGCGAAGTCGGTCGGGACGAGCAACTTCGTCAATGCCATTGCCGAACGGCACGGCATCCCGCTGAAGGAGACGGCGGTGGGGTTCAAGAACTTCCGTCCCTTTATGCTGCCGGGTTCGTCGGAACGGGCGATCGTCGCCTTCGAGGAGTCCGACGGCATCTCAGGCTACAACCACACCCTCGAAAAGGACGCCCTCTTCGGCCTCCTCCTTGCCGTCGAGATGGTCGCCACCACGGGTAAGAACCTCGGAACATACCTGTCCGGTTTAATGGAAAGGTACGGTCACTACTATCCGGACCGCTCCGGCATAGAGGTGGCCCGCTCCCTCGCGGGTGAGGAGTTGCAGAAAAAGCTCTCCGTCATCAAAGAGAGCTATCCCGAGGGGAGTGCCATTCAGATCGGGGATAAATCGCTGAAGGTGAGCAAACTGATAACGGTAGACGGCACCAAGATAGTTCTCGATGACGGGTCGTGGCTGATGATACGTCCCTCCGGCACGGAGCCGAAGGTAAGGTTCTACATCGAGGCGAGGACGGTGGAAGAGAAGGAGGCCATATTTAAGACGGCGGAACGGCTGACACGGGAGGCAATAGAGGGGGCCTGACATGAGCGACGCAGCCCATGAGGCCCCATGATTGATCGGTTTATGCAGGAAGAGAGGGGTGAGGTTGCTTCCCCGCCCTACTTCCCGAAGACGTACATGTAGTCCATGAGAGAGACATACT
>JBHHXU010000031.1:0-10576 GCA_046757185.1 Thermodesulfobacteriota bacterium | reverse complement strand
GCTCCTGATTTCCGGTCAGGTTCTTAAGAATGCTGTTTTTCTGCTTCTGTCCCGTACTAATGCTGAAGTAGTACTCTTCAAACCCATTCTTATCGCCTTGGGTATCATAGGGCTTGGATCCTTTAAAGTCCCCTGTATCTCAACGAACATCATACTTACCAAGAGGAATGTTTTATGCAGTAACAGGGCTGGAAAATGTTTAGTACAGGAGGAGATGTATTCTTTATCTATATTTCGATTATCAACAAAGGAGGATGTAATATTGAATGAAGACGTGAAGTTAGCCTTTCTTCTTCTCTGTTGCGCTATTGCGCTGATAATAGTCGGGGCAATGTTTTTCTAACATTGTGGATGGACATTTTTATGCTTTACCAGTAGAACTGTTGTATGCAGATGTGGGGTCGATGAGTGCGAACTTCAGGAGGAAGAAGGAGAGCCCTCTGCACTATGGATAGCCAGACTCCATGATACGGGGCGTAATTCACACATCATTTCCGCTCAATGCATCTACTAACAAACGCCGTAGAACAATGATGAGGGTTGTCGATTACCGTGAAACAGATTCCATCAGAAACCTAAGGGCCTTTCTTCACTACTCGGATTATCCGAAGTAGCTTTCATGAACCGCTCGGTGCGAACACGCTTGCCGTGGTGGTGTGGGGAGAGAGAGCTAAATACTCCACTTTAACCGGTTAGGCCGCAGACATGTCTCCTGTTGCTCCCTAAAGCGCTCCTCTCACGTACGCATTGCGACTCTCCTCCGGCAAGACACGCCGTTCACCGCCGTGGGGGGTCATTTGTAAGATCGTATTCATGGGCGTGAAAATCAGGATCGCCTCTTGCCTCTGTCCATGTAAACTGACCTCCGACGTCACAGTTCTCCTTTCCGATACCGAGCCACCAACCGTGAACACTTCCTCCAGCTTTCATGCGTAGGATTATAACGCCCATGAGGGCCTCCAAGTCCTCATGGCCTCTGTAGAACATCAGTGCCATGTTCCGTTTCGAGATCCGTCCGAAAAGATCGTACGTTGTGCCATCACGATACGGTGACTCCCCCCGGCAACGTATAAGACCAGTTTCCAGATCAATTCTATCCGGAGCAATAGTGACATTATCGTCAACGTATGGGAGTAGCCGCCCAGACTCGGACATGTAAGTCCATCGGCAGTTCCATCTCTTTGCCCACCGCATGGCCGTCGCCTTGCTGAGTGGGATGTCCTCCTTCGTGCCAAGCGCTAAGAGCTGTTGCATTACTTCACGCTGATCTTTGGGAATGCGTCCGGATACTTCAACTACTTTGATTACATAGGCCGCCAATAAGAGCGCAACCAAGATGACGACGAAACTCCCTATAACGACTGTGTCTTGATGATCTCGCCACGATACAGCCGCAAATCCACTAACTATGAACATGAACAATACGAGAATTCCAAATAGCAGCAGGTAAGCTGGCTTCTGCTTCAGACCCTCTACGATACTAGTAACAAGCTTCAGTTTCTGCCCTTCCGTATGATTCATGCCCGCCTCATAGAAAATAAATTTTTTCGAGGATCAGAGGATCTCTTTCGACCTTGGCATTATAGCTTTGATGATTACACAGATGTTTCGGAGGTAGCGAACAAAGGCTGATACGATTTGGCTGACTTGCCCCATCAAATAAGAGCCTCCTCATTCAAAGTGGTGGAGGTCTGTGCACCCAAACATGCGGCCTAACGTGTCAGGTATCAGCTACACGCGAACCGTGTTAGCTAGATGCCGTTGTGTACGACCATGAACTAATGATGTGTAAGTCCTCTAAAGGGTTTCCACAGTTATGAAAGAATTCATAACACAATCTATTAGCCGAAGGCAAGAGCGTTATTGTGAGTTGTCAAAGGTTTCCTTTTTAGCTCTATTTGGTTGAATTATGTATATGGTTGATAATGTGAAGGTATCTCAATACTGATTACCAGTTGGAACACTGTATACAGAGATGGGGGTGATAGGTGTTTGTTGAAGAACTTTTGCAACTTATCATTCATTCAGAATAATCGTGCAGCAAGTTCTTCAACAAACACCCTATAATGGTGCTTTGTCTACATTTCAACAACGCCTATTGCTTACATTATCAGTCGAAAAGTTATTGCAAGGTTGTCGATGTCAATAACCACGGTCTCCTCTGTCCTGCCTCTTTATTCATTCAGTTCCTCCTTTTTTCGTCAGCAGTGCTGTCGATTTGGGACATCATGTCCGTTTGCACCAACAGGTTTATGCATTGATTGATACATTTCGGCATATATAGATAGTAATTACATTGAACAACTCACACAATTCTTTAGGGCCGCTCTTGATATTCTGGAACTTTTCCATCGCTATTTTAGTGGCAGATATGACTACTGTTTCATATCACTCCTGTCTAATCCCGTGTCGAATCGTTCCAGGTTGCTATCATTTTCGCAATAGGCGGCGACATCTGCCAATATAATCGATCTGCCTTCCTATTGAGCATCCTTTCGCATCCTGTGTTGCAATTCAACCAACGAAATACCTCTGGAAGACGTTATTGACACATAACGGCAGTTAACTCTACTCAAGGGTCCTGCTGTGACCGTAATCGACACCAAAACTCCTTTCCCAGCCCGCCCTCAACGCCGGGCGGCTTCTTATTACAACAAGACCACCAATAATACGGCGGGTGAAAAGCTAGTGAAAATGGCGACTGCTCCAACAGCACCAACAGATACTTTCAATCACCAATATCATTCTCTAACCTTTCTGACTGCCGCTTCTGTCTCATCCATAGCTTATTCTTCACCTTCTGGGCCGTCTTGATTAGAAAGGGAAGCATCTTCGAGTTAATCTTGAAATAGGCGATACTCATGGAGGCCACTGATCTTGGGGCTCTTGCCATATCTTTCCGATACTGCCCCTCCATCCACCTCTCTACCTTGTGCCACCTGCTTCCCGGATAGGCCAGGTAAAGAGTGCGGTTCGACCAGCGTTGTTTCTGCTCTTCATCAAAACAGGTAAAAAGCAATCCAAGCAGTAGATACTGCTCCTCGGCAGTCAAGACATATATAGACTCCACCAGCCTTTTCAGACCCATCTCTTTCTTTGGCACATTCATGATTACTCCTTCCTTCCAGTTTATAAGCGGCAAACCCTTGTCACTTTTCAAAAAATCCGTTACAAAAAACCTGTTAGATAATTATATAATTATTATGTCCGCACAAATTCCCTACACCCCTACTTTAGACGCACCTCACCTTTTCGTTCACCCTCAGCCCCAAAACGTCTTTTATTCGGCTCAATTGCCTACCGAAGTTCCCGGCCACCAATGAAGAAAGGCGGCGCAAAGAAGAGCAGTGCTCCACTTGTATATTACTTTTTGAGGAAGGGGAGTTTGAGCGGATTGAGCGTTTTTTCAAAAATAGAGAAAATAAGCAACAAGATTCTCAATATTACCCTCCCCCTTCATATAGCCAAATATCGAAAAACAGGGGTGGCAGAGGATAATTGTGACTGCTTTCGATCTAGGGACAGAAAATAGAGCATGCCCCCTCTCTTTTTTGATTCTTTATGAATTGGCATCGAAAAAGTAATACATCTACAGAAGCAAAAGGGGTCTGCTCGCAAAGAATTGAGATGGGATGAACCTTTTTTCAGGATAGACCGGCAATAAGAGAGGAGGAATAAGTATATAGTGGGAATCTTAAAGAAGGGGGTCAAAAAAGGCCCTTTTTTGACCCCCTCGGGACGATTCTGCCTCCTGAATTGACTTATATTTCGGGAAAGGGGTTCCAAAAGGGGCCCTTTTTTGACCCCTCTTTGGCAGTTTGTTTTTCACAAGAAGGTAATATATAGATAAAGGATGCTTCAACAACAACCAAAAAGGAAGGTAAGAATGAAGATCGTTGGTCTGGATATCGGTTTTGGATACACAAAGGTAGCTGCAAAGGATGGATTCTACAGATTTCCGTCTGTCGTGGGGTCCGATGACGGTAGGAGGTTTCAGAATCTGGAGAAAAGAGGGGAAGGTACGGTTGATGAGACGGTTTGCGTGGACGGAGAACGGTTTCTTGTAGGGGCAAGCGCAATGAAACAGTCGGAGAGTATCTTTTCAGCGAGTGAAAAGGAGTGGATTGACAGCCTTACCTACAGAGCTCTCCTAAAATACGCATATCGGAGCATCGACTTCCAGAAGGGTGAGGATGTCCTGGTGGTAACCGGTCTCCCGGTCAACCACTACCTACAATGGAGGGACGGGCTTGCGGAGACTGTCAGGAGCGTTGCAGACCTGATAGTCGCTGTAGAGGTACTCCTTCAACCCATGGGGAGCTATTTCGATTGTCTGATGGACGACGAGGCTCATATCAAGGACTTTGACTTCATGGCAAGCAGGACCGGCATCATGGATATCGGCTATTTCACGACCGATCTTGTCACCATGGAAAACATCGGATTTGTGAAAAGGCTCTACAGCTCACACGAGAACGGCATATCCACCGCCTACATGAGGATTGTACGGGATCTCTACGAAACCTACTCCCTCACAAAGGAACCCCGCGAGATCGAGAAGGTTATCAGAGACGGTTTCGTCAAGGTCTCCGGCGAGAGGATAGATGTAAAGGAGCTCATCGATAAGCATCTCAAGGTCTTGAACAGGGAGATCGCTGCCATCGCCAAGAATCTCTGGCGGGAAGGGACCAATATCGACAAAATCGTTATCACCGGAGGAGGGGCGATTTCTTTAAGAAAGAGCCTCGATTTCTACAGGCAGATCAGGTTTGTTGATGACTCCCAATACACAAACGTCAGAGGCTATATGAAATACGGAAGGATGCTGCAAAATGGGAACGTCTAAACAGAGAGTAAGGCTGATCCTGTCGTGGGACGACCCTGTTGATCGAATCATCATGGAGGAACTCAAGAACCAGAAGAAGAAAGCGAAGTTTGTCAAGATGGCCGTCCTCTGCTATATCAAGGGGCTGGTCGCGGAGAAAAAGGGACCACCGGAGAAGAAATAATATCCAGCGGTAGAGATCAAGGAGAAAAAGAAGCTGATAGGGATAGGAAGGCTGGATACCAAAAGCCTGCTTTGACGATCTCCGCCGTTCAGAGCAGGGTCTCACGGAGGTTATCGATGAGAAATAAGGAGGATAAGAAAACGATCTACGCCACCGATATCAGCAGGTGGTGTCCAAAGACAGTGGTTGTATTTCGAGACGACCGGGTGGAAGTCGACAGTAACAAAGGAAATGAAGGACGGTCTCCACAACCACTTTGACGATGGAAGAAATGTGAGCGCCGTGAGGAAGGAATATCCCTCTTCCGGGACTAGCAAGAGGCAGATGCGGCTTTCAGGGAATACACTGGCCATGAATATGCAGCAGACACTCAGCATGAAACAGAGCTAATGTCGGCCCGGTAGGGCAGGGGAGTGAGTGCTCCTGGAAGATGTGGCAATGTGGGCGGTTGGCAAAGGTAGGAGGAAGCACACAATAGATATTGTTTTATTGCAGATGCTTGACAGGAGAAGAGGGGTGAGGTAGATTCATGAAACGAAACAATAGATGGAGTGCCACCGTTCTCCAAGCACCGAGGAGATAGCATGAACCAGAATGGCAACCAGATCGAATCCCGCCTCTGGGACGCTGCTGATGAACTCAGAGCAAACTCCAAGCTCAAGTCCTCCGAGTACTCGGTCCCCGTCCTCGGCCTGATCTTCCTGCGTTATGCTGACCATAAGTTCAAGGTGGCTGCAAAGGAGTTGGAGGGCAAGGGCACAGGCCGGAGGAAGATCGGCCCGGCGGACTACCAGGCCAGGGGCGTGCTCTACTTTCCCGAAGCAGCCCGCCTCTCGTCTCTCATCCGGCTCCCTGAAGGGGCCAACATAGGCCAGGCAATCAACGACGCCATGCGGGCCGTGGAATCCAACAACCCCGACCTTAAAGACATCCTGCCAAAGACATATAATCGCTTTGAGAGCACGACACTGGCCGAGTTGCTAAAAATCATGAACTCGATCCCCATGGACATCGAGGGGGATGCTTTCGGTAAGATCTACGAGTATTTCCTCGGACACTTTGCCATGAGCGAGGGACAGAAGGGGGTCTCACGATATGGGCACCGAAGGCGTACTCTATCGCCTGATACCCCAGACTCCTAAAAGGGGCGCCCCCCACCCCACTGTACTAATATTGTATTAAAATTTGTCGTAAAGGATCGAAAACACTGGGTAACGCAGGAACATCTGAATGGCTCTAACCGCTTGATTTTGTAAGTAAAAGGGGTAACTAGCCTAGAATAAAGCCTTGACACTTTTCACCCTGATAGGTCTCATAACCCGAAGGTCGCAGGTTCAAATCCTGTCCCCGCTACCAAGCAAAAAAAGGGGTTACAGCGCCGGCTGCAGCCCCTTTTTTATCATCCAAGGAACCTCCGAACAATTCATCCTTGAAGTATTCAGAGACGAAAAGAAAAAAATGCGATTTTTCCTTTTCTCACATTTTCAATTGTTTGCCGCAATTGAAAATGGCGGCACTGACCGGTGCCGCGGAAGGTCTGAATACATCAGACATTCCTCAAAAGCAAACACCCTCCTCGCCCCCCCTGTGCAGCACCATCTTACTGCCTCACATGGCTCAGCATCAGTAACCCCACCGTCGCGAAGATAATGTTGGTAAACCACGCCGCCACGAACGGTGGGACGACACCGCTGTGACCGAGGGAGATGTTGATCGCATTGATGATCCAGTAGCTGAAGCCGATGAGCACCGTTACCGTCACGCTGAGGGCCAGGCCGCCCCGCCTCCCCCCCGACACGGCAAAGGGAATCCCGATAAGCACCATGACGAGATTGACGAAGGGGAAGGCTATCTTACTGTTGAGGTCGACACGATACCTCCGTGCTCCGTACCCCTCCCTCTTGAGCCTCTTTATGAACCTCCTCAACGCACCATAGCTCATTTCATCGGGATCGAAGTCGTACCTCCCTATCTCCTCCGGTCCGCCGAGAAGCCTGATAGGGGTATCCCTCACCACCTCCGTCGTAATCCCCCCCTCACCGGTAAACCTCCTCATGACCCCGGTGGTAACGCGCCACTGGTTATCCCTCCAGACCAGTTTATCCGCATGGAGCTGACTGACGGGGACGAATGAGCTGCCGAGCCGGTACATGGTAAAGTTTCTGATATCCCCGGCGTTCATATCGAGGTATTGTATGGAGTAAATAACATCGCTATCCCGGAACCAGACGGTTCCCTGGTTGAAGATCCCCACCGGTTTTCTGTCGAACCACTCCCTCTTGATGGCGAAGTTCTCCCTGTTCGCAAGGGGAACAACCGCCTCATTCACGAAGAGATTCAGAAAGCTTATGACGAGACCACAGAAGAAAATGGGGAGCGCACACCGCATGATGCTGACGCCGCCCGCCTTCACAGCGGTCAACTCCCGGTGACGCGAGAGTATCCCCATTGTCAGGAGTGTCGCCATCAGGACGGCTATCGGGGAGACCTGATAGAAGATAAAGGGTATCTTATAGATAAAGAACCGTATTGATACGGTAAGAGGAAGGTGGTTCTCGAATATATCATCTATCTGCTCAAAGAGGTCCACAATGAGATAGAGGGCGACAAAGGAGATGATGGTGAGGGCGAATAGTTTGAGAAACTCCCGCAACAGGTATCTGTCAAGCACTCTCATGCCTTTCTCCTTGACACACGTCTCAAGAGAGCACCTCCATCCGCCCGCTGGAACGGCAAGAGTGACGCATCTTTCGATGCTTTTAAAAAGACATAACTGCCGACGATACCCATCACCAGATCGGAACCCCACACGGAGAGTATGGGGCCTATCATACCGTTCTCACCGAGGGACTCCATTGCCGTGGAGAGGACATAGTAGGTGAGCACCACGCCCAGGGCAACACTGAAACTTGTGAAACGGGCCGTTCGTATCCTCTGTATCCCGAGGGGAACTCCAAGGAGAGCAAAGACAAATACCGAAGCAGGCAGGGCAAACCGCTTGTGGAGGTCTATGACGTAGGGCGCCTGGTTCAACCCCCGTTCACCCTTCTCCTTTATCCTTGAGACAAGTTCATCGAGATACAATTCTCTGTTCGACTTTGAGGCTGTAGTGTGTTCAGCCAGTTCATCCCGTATGGGGAGTACAAAGTCATAGGTATTAAAAGAAATTAACCGGTACTCTCCTGATACCTCATCGGAGCTGTGAACGGTGCCGCTCTCCAGTTTAAGGGTGAGCGATGCCCCTTCGGTGTCCGAAACAAAGGTGCCGCTTTTCGCAAAGATAATGGTCGGCTCGCCGTCTTCCCGCCTGTCGGAGATGAAAACATCCAGTATGGTGTTACCCCCCTTCGGGATTCTGCCTGCATAGAACGTCAACCCTTCGAAGGTGGTGTTAAAGGTGTTTTCCTGTATGCCGGCGACAGACTTTGTCCGTGCAACGGTCGAGAGGATCTTCTTGAGCTGGTTGTTTCCCAGGGGGAAGAGGTAGACGGTCACGGCGAGTGAAACGATATAGACAAGAACCGCAAGGGCAAGGACAGGCATCGACAGACGGTAGAGGCTCAGGCCGGACGCCTTCATGGCCGTCAACTCACTTTCCGAGGAGAGGCGATTAAAGGCAAAGAGGACCGCCACGAGAAAAGACATGGGTATTATATAAATGAGAAAGTTGGGAATAAGGGACGCAATGAAGACGGCAAGGGACCAGAGACCCACCCGGTAGGTAATCCCCATCTCTATGAGTTTGGTGGATTTGCTGAGGAGAGCGGTCCCGGTGAGCACCACCAGACAGATGAGGAAGGGCCCCACCATCTCCTTAAAGATATAGGACGTAATCAGCCGCGGCATAGCCTGCATCATACTATGAACTACTACCTCCATCAACGAGATTTTCTCCTTGCCAAGCCGTTCCCATACCTGATAACGTCGCAAATATGAATGCGGAGGAGCTTGCATCCGCTATCGATCACACCATCCTTCGCCCCGATACGACGAGCAAAGAGATAGGACGATTTATCGGCGAGGCGCTCGTGTACCCCTTTGCGTCGCTCTGCATCCCCCCCTTCCATCTCCCCCTGGCGGTACGGCTCCTCAGAGGGACCGAAATGAGGCTCTCAAGCGTCGTCGGTTTCCCCCTCGGCTACCAGAGCAGTATCGTGAAACTGCGCGAGGCAGAGGAGATTATACAGGCAGGCGGCAACGAGATCGACATGGTGATGAATCTCGGCGCCTTCAAATCGGGGGAGCGCCATATCGTCGCCGATGAGATCGAGGCCATCGTCAAGGCGTGCCGCGGGATGGTTGTCAAGGTCATCATCGAGACCTGTCTCCTCTCAACGAGTGAGAAACGCGCCGCCTGCCGTCTGATCGCCGAGAGCGGCGCTCACTTTGTCAAGACCTCGACAGGCTTCTCCACCGGCGGGGCGACGGTTGATGATGTCGCACTCCTCAGAGAGGCTGCCGCCGGACAGATTCAGGTGAAGGCATCGGGAGGGATCAGGAACCTCGATTCAGCCCTCGCGATGATTGAGGCCGGAGCATCGAGGATAGGAACAAGCATGGGGGTACAGATAGTAGAGGAACAGCGGGCACGGTAGGGATGACGTTAACACCCAACCGTTCAAGAAGAGGGGCACGAGCGATGACGAAGGGGAGGCTCTTTATCGGGACATCGGGGTGGAGCTACGACCATTGGGAGGGTCCCTTCTATCCACCTGGAACGAAGAGTGGCGACAGGCTCGCCTACTACGTCAAACACTTCGACACCGTTGAGATAAACAACACCTTCTACCGTCTCCCCTCTCCCTCTGCCTTCCAGAGGTGGAGAGAAGCGACCCCCCGCGGTTTTGTCTATGCGGTAAAGGGGAGCCGCTTTATCACCCATATAAAACGCCTGAAGGAGGCGGGTAATTCCCTTGCCCTCCTCCTTGAACGCGCATCCCTCCTGGGCGACAACCTCGGCCCCCTCCTCTTCCAGCTCCCGCCCCGCTGGAGGTGCAACCCCCGGAGGCTGGAGGGATTCCTCCACCACCTCCCCGGTGACAGGAGGTTTGTCCTGGAGTTCAGGGACCCCGACTGGTTCAACCGGGAGGTCTATGCTCTCTTACGAGAAAAAGGGGTTGCCCTCTGCATCTACCACATGCCCGATTTCGAGACACCCCTGGAAGCAACCGCCCCCTTCGTCTACATCCGTTTCCACGGCGCCGGGAGCCTTTACAGCGGCCGGTATTCACAGGAGTGGCTTGCCGGATGGGCCGACAGGATAGGGGGGTTTACGGGCGACGGTCTTGATGTCCACGTCTACTTCAACAACGACGACCACGGCCACGCGGTAATCAATGCACAGGAGCTAAGAGAGCTGTGCGGATAGCACACTCTGACCGAAATCCGTTTCGTTGGTTCTAGTGTCTCGTTCTTTAATTATATAGACTTATAATGCATGAGCTGGTCTTTTAGCTTTAACCAGTATTTCTTGTGATGTTTTTACCCATCTAAAAGGCTTAGAGTTTTTATTATAATGTCTTATGAAATCTTCGATTCTCTGAATAAGGTCTTTAACGCTTGTAAAA
>JBHHXU010000030.1:0-10581 GCA_046757185.1 Thermodesulfobacteriota bacterium | reverse complement strand
CTACCTTGACACGGTAGAGGTCGGCGGTTCGAAACCGCCCGTGCCTACCATTTTGATGTGGTAAAGATGAATGTCGGATTCCTTATTCTCTCTGTTTCCCTGTGGAGTCCCCACGTTAAAGCAGTGGGCGAGTTGCACCCTGTGCGTGGTGCGCAGGCGATAGGAGAGTAGTATTTGACTTCAGTAGAGGCGTCACCGTCCTGAAATCCATGAAGAGGTGATGCCTTTTTTTTGCCAAGGAGGGTAACCGGGCAGAACGACGATGAGTGAGACCATTACCATAGGTCACTCCGAGGGGAGTGAGGAAAGCGATCAAGCGGGGATGACGGCCCGAGAGGTGCTGGAAGGGTCTGCCGACCTTGACAAAAAGCGCCTGGTGGCGGCCAGGGTTGATGGCACCCTTGTCGACCTCGACACCCTTGTTGATGAGTCGGCCAGTGTGGAGCCGGTCACCATCGACTCGGCGGAAGGCATCGACATCTGTCGTCACACCACCTCTCACGTCATGGCCCAGGCGGTGAAGGAGCTCTTTGCGGATGCGAAGCTCGCCATCGGACCCACCATCGAAGACGGCTTTTACTACGATTTCGACACACCCCGCCCCTTTACTCCCGAAGACCTGAAGGCCATCGAGAGGAGGATGAAAGAGATCATCAAGCGGAACACCCCTATCGTTCGGGAGGAGATGGATAAGGAGGAGGCCCTGAATGCCTACAGCGGCACCGGTGAGTCCTATAAAGATGAGCTCATCCGGGAGATCCCCGACGGAAAGGTATCGGTCTACCGCCAGGGCGACTTCTTCGACCTCTGCAGGGGGCCCCACCTCCCGTCAACGGGGTGGATAAAGGCCTTCAAGCTCACCGGGACGGCAGGCGCCTACTGGAGGGGAAGTGAGAATAACAAGATGCTCTGCCGGATATACGGCACCGCCTTTCCGAGCACGAAAGAGCTGAAAGAGCATCTCAGCAGACTGGAAGAGGCCAGGCGACGTGATCACCGGCGACTCGGCAGGGAGCTCGACCTCTTCTCCATCGAGGAGGATGTAGGGGCGGGACTCGTCCTGTGGCACCCGAAGGGGGCCAGAGTGAGGGGGCTCATCGAGGAGTTCTGGAAGGGGGAGCATGTCAAAGGCGGCTACGAGATGCTCTACAGCCCCCATATAGCAAAGATCGACCTGTGGGGGAGGAGCGGGCACCTCGACTTCTACCGGGAGAACATGTTCTCCCCCATGGATGTGGAAGGTCAGGAGTACGTCACGAAACCGATGAACTGCCCCTTCCATATCAAGGTCTACCAGAGCAGCGTGAGGAGCTACCGGGAGTTGCCGATACGGTATGCCGAGCTCGGCACCGTCTACCGGTATGAGCGGTCGGGTGTCCTCCACGGCCTCTTGAGGGTGAGGGGGTTCACCCAGGACGATGCCCATATCTTCTGTCGCCTCGATCAGCTCGAGACGGAGATAGAGAGGATTCTCGATTTTACCCTTTACATATTGCGGAGTTTCGGCTTTAATGAATTCGATATCTACCTGAGCACGAGGCCGGAGAAGTATGTCGGGAGCCTGGAGAACTGGGAGAAGGCTGAGGAGACGCTGCGGAGCGCCCTGGAGAAGATGGATGAGGGGTACAGTATCGATCCCGGTGAGGGCGTCTTCTACGGTCCCAAGATCGACATAAAGATTAAGGACTGCCTCGGCAGGGCGTGGCAGTGTTCGACTATTCAGGTAGACTTCAACCTCCCCGAGCGGTTTGATGTGCGCTACCGTGAGAGCGACGGCACCCACCGTCAGCCGATAATGATTCACCGGGCACTCATGGGCTCTCTCGAACGGTTCATCGGCTGTCTCGTGGAGCACTATGCGGGGGCGTTCCCCCTCTGGCTTGCCCCTGTTCAGGCCCAGGTGCTGACGGTAACGAACCGGAGCGATGAGTATGCGGGGGAGGTCTTCAGCAGGTTGCGGGAGGAGGGTGTCAGGGTGGAGCTGGACGAACGGAACGAAAAGCTCGGTTTCAAGATCCGGGAAGCCCAGATGAGCAAGATACCCTATATGATTATTATCGGCGATAAAGAGGTCGCCGAGAAGACCCTTTCTGTTCGCACAAGAGAGGGGGGGACGACGTCGATGATGGATTTAGAAGGTTTCGTACGTGAGGTTCAACAAAAAAACAGACCGTTAGGGGGTGAGTCTCTATAAGAAGGCAGACAATGAGAAAGTCGCGAGAGCCCAAGACCCGGATCAACAGAGAGATCAGGGCTCCAAACGTCAGGGTTATCGATGAAGAGGGAAAACAGCGGGGGGTGCTGGATATACGGGAGGCGATCAGGGTTGCCGAGGAGGCCGGTCTCGACCTTGTTGAGGTTTCAGGACATACCGACCCGCCCATCTGCAAGGTGATGGACTTTGGCAAGTACAAGTACCAGCAGAGCAAGAAGGCCCACGAGGCGAAGAAGAAGCAGACGGTCATTGTCGTCAAGGAGATCCGGATGAGGCCGAGGACCGAGGAGCACGACTTCCAGGTCAAGATGCGTAATGTCAGGAAGTTTCTCGAGAGCGGCAATAAAGTGCGGGTCTTTATCATGTTCAGGGGGAGGGAACTCGCCCATATCGAGCATGGAAGCAAGAAGCTTGCACGTGTTGCCGAGGAGATAAAGGATGCGGGTGTTGTGGAGCAGCCGCCGAAGAGAGAGGGGCGGCGAATGACCATGCTCATCGCACCTGGAGGGAAGTAACAGACTTTTACAGAACAATAATTACACAGACTACTCTACATTGTGGGTTAAGCAACCACAGAGAGCAGAGATTCATAGAATGAAGAAAGCAAAGATATATTGCGTCGTGTGTGGTGCGTATTGCGCAATACGATATACGCACTACATATAATTAACAATCAGTGTCTACTGTGGTTAGTGTAATATTAGGGATGAATCGGTGTAGTCATTTTTTAGGCTTTTTGCACCGGCAACAGGAACATTTCGTAAGGAGGTATGATGCCGAAGATAAGGACAAACCGCGGGGCGGCAAAACGGTTCCGTGTTACCGGGACGGGAAAAATCAAGAGGAGAAGGTCGGGATTGCGTCACATCCTGACCGGCAAACCGAGGAAGAGGAAGAACTCACTGGGGAAGGACGAACTCGTTTCCAAAAGCGATACCAGGGCGCTGGAAAGACTCGTTCCTTACCGCTAGTTTTTCTCACCATTTAAATCTTGTGATAGAAAGGAGTGACAATAGATGGCACGGGTGAAGAGGGCAATCCATGCCCATAAGAAGAGACGAAAGGTGATGAAGGCCGCCAAGGGGTACCGGGGGTCGAGGGGAAAGCTCTACCGGATAGCCACCGAGGCGGTCGATAAGGCGCTGACTTACGCTTACAGGGACAGGAAGGTGAGGAAGAGGGAGTTCAGGAGCCTCTGGATTGCACGGATCAATGCAGCGGCGCGACTCAACGGCCTTTCCTACAGTCGCCTCATCGCGGGACTGACAAAGGCGCAGGTGACCATAGACAGGAAGAACCTCGCTGAGGTTGCCGTAAGGGACCCTCAGGGGTTTGCCAAGTTAGCCTCCATGGCAAAAGAACAGATGATATGAAGGAAAGGCTGGCAAGCCTTGAGGCTGAGGCACTCAGTAAATTATCCGCTGCCGAAAACAGGGATGTCGTACTCGACATAAAGACCCACTATCTGGGGAGAAAGGGTGTGCTGACGGCCATTTCCCGAGAGCTTCCCCGGCTTCCTCCGAGTAAACGCCCCGCCATTGGTAAAGAGATTAACGATGTCAAGGGTCGCCTCGAAGAGAGGATCGCCGCCCTCCTCGACGAATTCATCAAAAGCGAGAGAGAGGAGAGGCTCAAGCACGACCGTCTCGATGTTACCCTTCCAGGGAGGAGACATCCCCTCGGAAAGAGGCACCCCATTACACGGCTCCTTGAAGAGGTGGAAGAGATCTTCCTGGGTCTCGGTTTTGAGGTTGCTGAGGGGCCGGAGATTGAGTGGGACTACTACAACTTTGAGGCGCTCAACATCCCGCCGGACCATCCGGCACGGGACATGCAGGACACCTTCTATATCAACGATACCCTCCTCCTGCGGACACACACATCACCCGTACAGATAAGGTACATGGAGAAGCGCAAGCCGCCCCTCCGTGTGATAGCCCCCGGAAAGGTCTACCGGCGGGACTCGGATCTCTCCCACACCCCGATGTTCCACCAGGTGGAGGGATTCATGGTTGATGAGGGAATTACCTTCGGCGACCTGAAGGGAACCCTGACGGCCTTCCTGAGGAGCCTCTTTTCAGAGGATATAGCCACCCGCTTTCGGCCGAGCTTCTTCCCCTTTACCGAGCCGAGCGCTGAAGTCGATATAGGGTGCCTCATCTGCAACGGGGAGGGGTGCCGGGTCTGCAAGGGGAGCGGTTGGCTTGAGATACTCGGGGCAGGGATGATACACCCGGAGGTGTTCCGTGCCGTCGGCTACGATGCCGCAAAATATTCCGGTTTTGCCTTCGGGGTCGGTATTGAGCGGATAACCATGCTGAAGCTTGGGGTTGATGACATACGGCTCTTCTTCGAGAATGATCTCAGGTTCCTCGCGCAGTTTTAGCCGTTCCACACTTTACAGCCAACAAGGGATAACTCTACTCGACAGTAGATGGATGGTTTTATTCATTCCAGCCGCATCAGATGTCAGTGAAGAGGTTATAAGAAAGGCATATTTTCATGAAGGCGAGCTTTAACTGGTTAAGAGAGTTTGTTGAAATAAATGCGGCGCCGTCAGAGGTGGCCGACACACTGACCATGGCCGGTCTCGAAGTCGAAACGGTGGAGGAGATCGGGACCGAGTTTCGGGGTGTCACGGTTGCCCAGATAGTCTCCATCGAAAAGCACCCCAACGCCGACAGGCTCTCCCTCTGTCATGTCAAGACCGATAGCGCCCGCCGCAAGATCGTCTGCGGCGCCGCAAATATCGCCGTCGGCGACCGGGTTCCCCTCGCACTGCCGGGCGCACAGTTGCCCGGGGGTATGGAGATAACAAGGGCGACAATCCGGGGTGTGGAGTCGGAGGGGATGATCTGTTCCGAGGTTGAGCTCGGGCTTGGAGAGAACGCAGAGGGGATAATGATTCTCGACAGCGATGCCCCGCTCGGGATGGATATCACCGATTATCTCGGGTTGAAGGATTACATCTTCGATATAGGGGTCACTCCGAACCGCTCCGACTGCCTCGGCATCATCGGGATTGCGAGGGAGGTCGCTGCGGTTACGGGGAAACCTTTGAGAAAGGGGCGGATTCACCTTAAAGGGGGGAAGGGGAAGGGGATAGAAAAGCGTATTTCCATAGGGGTAGATATCCCCTCCTTCTGCAGGAGGTATCGTGCGAGGATGATTGAGGGGGTGACGATAGGACCGTCTCCCCTCTGGCTTGAAAAGAGGCTTGCACTCCACGGTGTCAGAGCGGTTAATAACATCGTTGATGTTACCAACTATGTCATGCTCGAATACAGTCAGCCCCTTCACGCTTTCGACCATGAACTGATAGAGGGGCGGAGGATTGTTGTCCGCAATGCGAAGGCGGGGGAGTCGATTGAGACCATCGACGGCAGCAATGTTCCACTCGGTAAGGGTATCCCGGTTATTGCCGACGGGGCGGGGCCGGTGGCCCTCGCGGGGATTATGGGGGGGAAGAGAACCGAGATCGGGGAGACGACACGGAACATCCTTCTTGAGTGTGCCTTCTTCGAACCGACTGTGGTCAGGAGGGCGTCGAGAAGCGTGGGAATCTCATCGGAATCGTCTTATCGTTTCGAAAGAGGTGTCGATATTGAGGCCATCGGAGTTGCCATCGACAGGGCCGCAAAGATGATTCTGGAGATGGGAGGGGGTACGCTCGTTGAAGGCGCTATAGATATCTACCCGGAGAAATACAAACCTGCCCGGATACCATTGAGCAGGGAGAGGGTAAATGCCCTTCTCGGCACCGATCTCACAATGAGCGCCATCAAGGGCGCATTGAAGAGGCTCGGCATAGCGACGAGGAGTGGCCGTAAAAAGGGGACATTTATCGCAGAGCCCCCCGCCAACCGATTGGATATAGTGAGGGAGGCTGACCTCATTGAGGAAGTCGCCCGGCTCACCTCATACGACAACATCCCCTCCACCATGCCGAAGGGGGCTATTGCTCCCGTCAGAAGGGAGAGACACCGTGAGGTGAAGAGTACCGCACGGGAGATACTGACCAACCTCGGCCTCTTTGAGGTGATAAATTACAGCTTCATCGGAGAGGACGCCTCTAGGCTCGCAGGGAGTGGAGAGGAGGACAGTCTGAGGCTTCTCAATCCCCTCTCTGAAGAGCAGACACTCCTCCGTAAAAACCTCTTTCCCTCACTTCTCAAGAACTTACGCTATAACCTTAACAGAGAGAATAGAGATGTAAAAATATTCGAGATAGGCAAGGCCTTTACCTGCAAGGAAAACCAGAGCCGTGAGAGGGAGTATGTAGGGGCCCTCCTCTTCGGGGAGCGGTACGGGATGAACTGGAGTCAGCCGAAGGGGTTGGTGGACTTTTATGATATCAAGGGGGTCCTGGAGAGCCTCATGGAGGGGCTCCACATCGATGGGGTGAGGTTCGGTATGTCGGAGGATACCTCCTTCCTCCATCCGGGTAAATCCGCCGCACTTTTCCTTGGAGAGGACGGAGCGGGGTTTGTGGGAGCGGTTCACCCCACGATACTTGAGTCCCTCGATATAGAGGGGGAGACGTATGTCTTCGAGCTCTCCCTCGATGTCGTCGTCAGTCACTCAAAACCCTTTATGCGGCATGGATCGGTTCCGAGGTATCCGGCAGTAAAGAGGGACATCTCTTTTGTCGTGGACCGCGACATTGCCTATGAGGCAATTGCCAGCTATATCATGGGAATAGATGAAATAATTATTGAAGATGTTGAACTGTTTGATGTATACTGTGGCAAAAATATTCCAGCCGGCAAGGTGAGTATGGCGATCAGGGTTACCTACCGCTCAGGGGAGGGGACGTTGACCGACGGCGAGGTTACCCTCCTTCACGATAGGATTGTGAACGGGCTGAACGATCGTTTTAAACTTGAGATTAGAGGGGTGGAAGCTACTCCTACAACAGTCTGAGAGAGGAGGGAGTGATGACGAAGGCAGATATCGTTGACACCATATTTGAGCAGTTCGGCTACTCGAAAAAGGATGTGGCGGAGGTTGTCGATAACGTTTTTGAAACACTCAAAGAGACACTGGAGCAGAACGAGAAGGTCAAGATATCCGGTTTCGGAAACTTTGCCGTGCGGCAGAAGAGGGCGCGGAGGGGGAGAAACCCCCAGACGGGTGAGGAGATAACGATTGGGTCGAGAAGGGTCATGACCTTCAAGGCCAGTCAGATACTGAAAAAGTCCATCAACTCATAGGTGGCATGACGAGAATCCCCGACAGGCTCTACTTCAAGATAGGTATGGTGAGCAAGATAGCGGATATAAAACCGTATATCCTGCGCTACTGGGAGTCTGAGTTTGATATGATAAGGCCCCAGAAGACCAAGTCGAACCAGCGGGTATACAGCAGAAAGGACGTCGAGCTCATACTGGAAATAAAACGGCTTATCTACAAGGAAAAGTTCACCCTTGAGGGGGCCAAGAAGCAGATAAGGGCGGTACAGCGGCGGAAAAGCAATCAGCTCGCCATGACCTTTCCCGATCAGAAATACAAGAAGAGACTGAAACAGATAAGGGATGATCTGTCATCGATACAACGGATAATGAAGTGAGAAGTGCTTTTTGGGTCACAATAGTAACAGGTTATTTGCTACAAAGATATTTCAGGTCAACCAATATATCGGGGCGTAGCGCAGCCTGGTAGCGCATCAGTCTGGGGGACTGGTGGTCGGAGGTTCAAATCCTCTCGCCCCGACCAATTTTCTTTCTTATCATATCCCCTCTTTTGAGAGCTCCTCCAGGAGTTTTTTCTGTTTCTCCGTCAGGATAGTGGGAACGGCGACGCCTATCTTGATGTAGAGGTTCCCCTTTCCTCCGCCCTTGAGGTGTTTGATACCGTACCCCTTGAGTCTTATCTTTGTTCCATTCTTTGTCCCCGGCGGGACCTTGACCTTCTTTATCTGGCCGTCGAGGGTTTGGCACTCGATTACGGCGCCGAGAGCCGCCTCGGTGAAACGGATTTCCTTCTCCAGAATCAGGTCGTCACCCTCCCTTCTGAATGACGGATGGCGATCAACGGTGATGTTGAGATAGAGGTCGCCGGCCGGTTGACCGGCGCCGCCCGGTGAGCCCTTTCCCGGTATACGGAGTCTCTTCCCCGTGTTGATCCCGGCGGGAATCTTGACCGTTACCTCCTGTATACCGCCGTCCGGCTTGCGGAGGGAGACCTTCCGCTCTCCGCCGAATGCAGCATCGTGAAAGGGAATGGTAAGATTGGCGGTAACATCCCCACCCCTCTGCGGCCTCCCCCTGCCGAACATCTCCTCATACCCCCCCCTTCCTCCCATACCGTAGGCGTCGCCAAAACCGCCGAAACCGCCCCTCGGTCGCCCCCCGAATATGGTGCTGAAGATGTCATTGGTTCCAAAGCCGAAGTCCTTGAAGAGGTCGCCTATATCGAATCCCCTGAAGATGTCCTCCTGTGTATACTGCTGGTGGAACTTCTCGGAGCCGAACATGTCGTACTTCCTCCTCTTCTCCTTATCGCTCAGTACCGCGTAGGCCTCGCTGATCTCCTTGAACTTCTCCTCGGCTTTCTTGTCGTCGGGGTTCCTATCGGGGTGGTACTTCAGGGCGAGCTTACGGTACGCCGTCTTTATCTGCTCCTCCGAGGCGTCCTTTGTGATGCCGAGTATAGAGTAGTAGTCCTTTGAAGCCATCTGCTTTAAATGAAACTTCGATAATGAGCGATCAGTGGATGGAAGGGGGAGTGGGTGGTGTCACAGGGTGAGCGATTCGAACCCCTTTGATGATCACCGGTTCCACCGGCACATCCTTCATGCCCCCTTTGTAGTCGGTCCTTACCCTGCCGATCTCGTCGACGACATTCATACCCTCTACAACCTTTCCGAACACTGCGTAGCCGAAACCTCTCATGGTGTTGTCTCTATGGTTCAGGAAACCGTTGTCGACGAGGTTGATGAAGAACTGCGAGGTGGCGCTGTCTATGACGTTGGTCCGCGCCATGGCGATGGTCCCCCGCCTGTTGGGGAGTTCACTCCTCGCCTCGTTCTTTATGGGCGACTTTGTTCTCTTCCGGTTCATCTCTACGTCAAAACCGCCCCCCTGGATCATGAACCCGGGGATGACCCGATGAAAGATGAGACCGTTATAGAAACCGTCGCTCACATAGGCAAGGAAGTTTTTTACCGTTATAGGGGCCTCCTTCTCAAAGAGCTCTATCTTGATACTCCCCTTGGAGGTTTCCATGATAACGATGGGGTTGCCCCCCGCACTCGAATCATGTGGAGAGAAAACGGTGAGTAACGTAAGGAGGACAAGGAGGAGTGTTACCCTAATAGTCATTTTAATTTTCATAATTAATCCTCTAGGGTTGTTACAGTTATCACGTCGTTGCCATTATTATTTAAAGCCTTGAGACAGATGTGAAATCTGTCCCCAACTAGAGGGGTGCGGGGTCTTCTCGGCTGGACCGTGCACTCTACTGCCCGCCTGGCATAAGCCCTGAATCACCCCCTTTTAAAGACAACACGGTTCTGCCCCTCCGCGATTGCTTCTTTAAGCGCTTTTCCAGCGGTGCCAATGAGCCCCTCTTCCGTCATTCCCGCATCGAGGTTCAGTGAGGCGACGCCGATGGAGATAGTGCGCCGGATGATGTGTTCCTCAAAGGGGACCTCCAGCGTGCTGACCTTTTCCCGTATCCTTTCGGCCTGCACCACGGCATGCTCTCCCTCAGTATGGGGCATGATAATCGCAATCTCTTCGCCCCGGTAACGGGCGGCGATATCAACCTTGCGGATGGTCTTGATGATGAGATTCGCAAGGGCCGTCAGATAGGCATCAACCGCCCTGCGTCCCAGGGAGTCATTTACCTCCTTGAGGTGATCAACATTGAGGAGAGAGAGCGAGAGGGGGTTTTTGTAGCGAAGGGCGTACTGATATTCATCCTCCAGCTTCGAGTTAAAATAGGTCATGGTGTAGAGCTCGGTGAGTGTATCCGTGGCGTCCAACTCCTCAATCCTCCCCTTTGTCCTCCCCCCATCAAACAGGCGGGGTACAACGTAGTAGCTTCCTCCTGATGTTGAGAGGTGTCTCGAAATTCCCCAATATTGGATTATACGCACTTTCTCAATGTCATTGCAACAAGATTTCACCCCTCGCTACACTCGGATCTTATAGCCTCTCCGCAAGAGTGAGATGGTGAAAGCGACAAGTGCGAGAAGCACGATTGTCACAAAGGCAAGGCTGAAGATGGGGGAGACGTCAGACTCGCCGAAAAAGCCGTAGCGAAAGCCGTCAATCATATAGAAAAAGGGGTTCAGGTGGGATACCTTCTGCCAGAAGGGGGGGAGGGAACGGACGGAATAGAAGACACCGGAGAGGAAGGAC
>JBHHXU010000029.1:0-10610 GCA_046757185.1 Thermodesulfobacteriota bacterium | reverse complement strand
ATTTGATGTGAAAGCGACCGGTGTTATGAGCCTGAAGACCTTTAAGCGCGGGGTTCACCCATCATATCATAAGGAACTTACCGCCCACAAGAGAACCGAGAGGGCGCCACTCCCGAAGAAGGTTGTTATCCCCCTTCAGCAGCATATCGGTGCACCGTGCAAGCCTCTCGTCAAGAAAAAGGATACCGTTGAAGAGGGTCAGCAGATAGGTGAGGCAGTGGCCTTTGTTTCCGCCCCTGTTCACGCATCAATCTCCGGGAAGGTGAAGGATGTGGGGGAGTATCCCTATTCCGGTGGGGGCAAGGTTCTGTCTGTTATCATTGATGGCGATGGCGCCGTCAAGGAGTGGCCCGAGGGCGAGGTAGGGCTGGATCTGGACGGCTATACCCCCCATGATATCAGGGAGGCTATCAAAGAGGCCGGGATAGTCGGCATGGGTGGCGCCGGATTTCCGACCCATGTGAAACTGAGTCCCCCCAAGGACAAGAGGATCGATACGGTCATACTGAACGGGTGTGAATGCGAGCCTTATCTGACCTCCGATCACCGGATCATGCTCGAGTCTACCGAGAAGATTCTGTGGGGTATGAAGGCGATTATGAAGGTCGTCGGCGCATCAAAGGCTTATATCGGGATAGAGGATAACAAGATGGATGCCATAGAGGCCATGGGTGAAGCGTCGAAGGGAATTCTGCCCAACCTTGAGGTGGTTCCCCTTGAGACGAAGTATCCTCAGGGCGCCGAGAAGATGCTGATAAAGGCGACGTTAGACCGAAAGGTCCCCGCGGGGAAACTGCCCCTCGATGTGGGGGTGGTGGTCAACAATACCGGTACGGCGGCCGCCATATACGATGCCCTTAAGATAAGAAAGCCGCTCATAGAGCGGATAGTAACGCTGAGCGGGCTGGGCCTTGTTGAGCCCAAAAACCTTCTTGCCCGCATAGGCACTCCATTCAGCGAACTTATAGACTGCTGCGGAGGTCTGAAAGAGGGTGGTGAAAAGGCTGTTCTCAACGGCGGGCCAATGATGGGCAAGGCTCAGTCCACCCTCGATGTTCCCGTTGTCAAAGGGACGTCGGGCATTACCGTGCTTGCCAGCGATGAAGTCAAGATTGGCAATCATCAGCCGTGTATCAGATGCGCCAGCTGTGTTGAGGCGTGCCCCGTTGATCTCATGCCGTACAGGATCGGCGATCTGGGGAGGATGGAGAAGATAGATGTCTTCAAGACCTGGGGCGGCTTGACCTGTATAGAGTGCGGCTGCTGTTCCTACGTCTGTCCCACCAACAGACCGCTGGCCCAGTGGATAAGGGTGGGCAAGGTGAAGATACGGGAGGCCGAGAAGCGTAAGGCAAAATAGGGCAGGCTGCCGTTGATGAGATATGAGACAGGATTATTGAGCTTATGAGTAAGGAAGAGATAACAGAGCAATCAGCCACGGAAGAGAAGAGCGCTGCCACCTCTGCTAAGGGCGCCGGTAAAGCCGCTCAAAAGGCCGAGGCGCCGAGGTTTATCCTTGCGGCCTCCCCCTTCTTCCTTGAGGGTGTCAGCACGCCTAAAATTATGCACACCGTCGTCATGGCCCTTGTGCCTGCTATGGCGGCCGGCATCTACTTCTTCGGCTTTAGAGCGCTTCTTCTTCTGGTCGTCTGTATCGCTTCCTCCATGGTAACGGAGGCGGTGACCCAGAAGTTCAGAGGGCGGCCGGTAACGGTCTATGACGGGAGCGCTATCATCACCGGCGCCCTCCTTGCCCTGACGCTCCCACCCGGCTTCCCGATATTCGGCGCCATATTGGGCTCCGCCTTTGCCATTGCCGTAGGCAAGCAGTTCTTCGGAGGACTGGGGTACAATATCTTTAATCCAGCCCTCCTTGGAAGGGCCTTCCTTCAGGCGGCCTTCCCGGTGCTGATTACGACCTGGTCGGCGCTAACATCGTGGGGCCAGGCCGCCGCAAGCGGCGTGGATGCCGTGGCTACGGCGACCCCCCTTGCCCTCATGAAGTTTGACGGAGAGATGACACCCTATTTCGATCTCTTCTTCGGCAACGTCACCGGTTCTCTCGGGGAAACCTCGGTGCTCGCCATACTCGTCGGTGGGCTCTATCTCCGCTATAAGGGGTACATCAACTGGAAGCTCCCCCTCGGCTACCTCGGCTCCATGTTCGTTTTCGGGGGCATCTTCTGGCTCATCGATCCATCGACCTATCCGAGCCCCCTCTTCCATATCCTCGCCGGCGGGGCCATGCTGGGGGCGTGGTTCATGGTAACCGACATGGTGACTTCGCCGACGACTCCAATAGGACAGTGGATATTTGTCGTGGTCGCCGGCTTTATTGCCGTAATCATACGTCTCTTCGGCGGACTTCCCGAGGGTGTCATGTACTCAATTCTCCTCATGAACGCTACTGTGCCGCTCCTCAATACATGGACCAGGCAAAAGATCGGTGGAGAGGTGAAGTGAAAGAGAAGACCATAGGGATGCTGATCGTTCTCACCGCCGTTGCCACCCTCATCGGGGGGGTGTTGGCCACGGTTTACAGAACCGCCGCGCCGAAGATTGAGGCGAACAGGCTGGCTGAGGAAAAGCGGGCCATCTTCGAGGTCTTGCCGGAGGCGACAAAATATGAGACAATCGAGGCAACGATGGAGGGTGACAAGGGTGAGGAGCTGGTAAAAATATTCAAGGGCTTCGACGATGACGGGAGGTTTGTCGGCTACGCCTTTACCTCTGCCGGTCCCGGCTTTCAGGCTATTATAAAGATGATGGTCGGGTTACAGCCGGACTATCTGAAACTCAGCGGAATGCAGGTACTTGAGCAGCTGGAGACCCCCGGCCTCGGCAACAAGATACTCTATGACGACTTCCGGGACATGTTTAAGGGGCTTGAGCTGGAGCCGAAGATAGAGTACGTAAAGAACAAGAAGCCGGAGAAGCCGAACGAGATCCAGGCTATAGCGGGGGCGACGATTACGTCAAGGGCGGTTGTGAAAATCATAAATGAGGATTCGAAGAGGGTTATCGACTACCTGAAGGAGCATGAGGGTCAGACGGTAAGCAGTGAGTAGATGGCGGCTGTTAGATGCCGTGCGATCCTCTGATAATGTGAGATGGCGGGAGCAAAGAGTTTAGGAAGAGAGTTTACCAAGGGCCTCTGGGATGAGAACGCGGTCATCAAGCAGCTTCTCGGTATGTGTCCCGCCCTGGCGGTCAGTAACTCCGCCGTCAACGGGCTGGCCATGGGGCTGGCAACGTGGTTCGTCGTCCTCTCAGCGAGTATCATGGTCTCCCTCATCAAGGGTGTCATCCCGAAGGACGTGAGGATCCCGACGAAGATCATCATTATCGCCGGATTTGTCACCGTTGTTGACCTCTTTCTCAAGGCACAGTTGCCGGCACTGTCGAAGTCGTTGGGACCTTACATACCGCTCATCGTTGTTAACTGCCTCATCCTCGGACGGGCGGAGAGCTTTGCCTCTCACCACTCGGTCGGCCGCTCAATCCTGGACGCCTCCGGTTCAGGGTTAGGTTTCACGGGGGTTCTTGTTGTCCTCGGCGCGGTGAGGGAGATACTCGGCACGGGGAGTGTCTTCGGCGCTCAACTTCTGTCAGAGACGATCTTTACCCCCTGGCTCGTCATGATCCTGCCGGGAGGGGCCTTCCTCTCACTGGGGCTCATGATCGGTATAATAAACTATGTTTCGGCACGGAGGGGGGGGCAGAGCACATGAAGCTCTTCATGATATTTATCGGCGCGGCGGTGGTGAATAACTTCGTCCTGGCCTACTTCCTCGGTATCTGCCCCTTTCTGGGGGTCTCGAAGAAGTTCGATACCGCCCTGAATATGGGGCTGGCCACGACCTTTGTCATGACCCTGACGGCGGCGATTACGTGGCTCATACACCACCACATACTTGCCCAATATGATGTTGTCTTTCTTGAGTATGTGGCCTTTATTATCGCCATATCGTCGCTGGTTCAATTTGTTGAGATGTTCATTCGCAAGACCAGTCCTCCTCTCTACCGCAGCCTGGGGATTTTCCTCCCCCTGATTACGACCAACTGTGCGATTCTGGGGCTGGCCCTCTTTGCGGTTCTTAGGGACTACAGCTTTGTCCAGACCATCTTCTTTGGTGTGGGAGCGGGGGTTGGTTTTACCCTGGCTATTGTGATTATGTCAGGTATCAGGGAGGAGCTCGAGTTTGCCGATGTCCCCAGATGTCTCCAGGGGGCGCCGATGACGCTTCTCATTGCAGGGATGCTGGCCCTCGCCTTCATGGGCTTTGCGGGGCTTCCCACCGGATGATTCTAGGATTTAAGGAGGATATCTAGACAGTGTTGATTATCGCTCTCATAGCCATGGGTGGACTGGGGATTATCTTTGCGGCTTTTTTAGCCATTGCAAGTAAGAAGCTGAAGGTCGAGGAGGACCCGAGGGTTGAGAAGGTGCTGAATGCCCTCCCGCAGACCGACTGCGGCGCATGCGGTTATCCGGGTTGCCGCCCCCAGGCCGAAAAGATGGCGAGTGGCGATGACCCGCCCAATGCGTGTGTGACCGGCGGCCAGGAGGTGGCAGACAACGTAGCTGCGGCACTCGGGGTGGAGTCCCACGAGTCTGTCCGCATGGTGGCGGTCATGCTCTGCAACGGCGGTGAGGCTGAGACGGTTAAAACTGGCGTGTACCGGGGCGAACAGACCTGCGCGGCGGCGGATCTGACGGGGGGGGAGAAGGCGTGTGTCTACAGCTGTCTCGGTTACGGTGACTGTGTTGAATCGTGCAACTACGACTCAATGGTAATGAACGATAACGGCATCCCGGTCGTCTTTTATGATACCTGTGTAGGGTGTGTGGCGTGTGTCAAGGCGTGCCCGAGGGATCTCCTCGAGATGCACCCCGTAGACCATAAGCTCTTTGTCTACTGCAAGAATAAGGATAAGGGGCCGGTGGCGAAGAAGGCGTGCAAGGTTGCCTGTATTGCCTGTAACCTCTGTGTCAAGGATTGCGAGGTTGAGGGGGGGATGGAGGTGACGGATAACCTGGCAGTTGTCAGCTACGATTTATGCCCCCAGGATGACAAACCGACCGTTCGCTGTCCAACTAACTGTATCCTCTTCGATAAGGAGGTTGAAAACACCAAGGCGGCCGTGAGGGGCTCCATGATGAAGCAGGCGGGATGAGCATCGTTAATAAAAGGTAATCACTTTTTAATCTCTCTTTAACCCCTTTCTGGTATCATAGTCCCTGTTATGGAGAAGAAGAAAGAGAAGGTCGGCTTGAAGAGCCCCTATATAGTCGGTGTTGCTATACTGGTCATCCTCGGCTTCGGCGGCGGCTACCTGCTTTCGATTAACCGGGGTGGTTTCGTGGAAGGGGAGATAACCGGCATAGCAGAGTTGAGGGGAGGCGAGACAAGGGAGACCATGTCGCCCGCTCACTTTACCGGAAGGGTCGCAAAGGCGTACCGCGCCGCCAGGGAGATACCGGAGGTTCTGGACAGCCTCTACTGCTACTGTGAGTGCAAGAAGCATTTCGGCCATAAGAGCCTCCTGTCCTGTTATGTCGACATGCATGGGGCTTACTGCGATGTCTGTATAGATGAGGCCATCATGGCCTATGACATGCATCAATCGGGGAAGGACATCCTCTCTATCAGGAGAGCCATAGACAAGAGGTTCGCATCCTAAAAACAATGAAGAAGAGTAATATCATTATAATCATTATTGTCCTCGTCGTTGCAGCTGCAGCAGGCTATTTTATCGGGAAGGGTTCGAACGGCGGTGTGCCGGTAAATGGGGCGGGGCTAAAGGGGGCCGGTAGTGGCGGCGTTTCTCCCGCCGTTCTCCAGGGAAGTGAGGACCTTGAGATGATCAACAGCCTCAAGGCGAAGATAGAGAAGAATCCAAATGATGCCGAGTCCCTCGCCTTTCTCGGAGACATCTATTTTGAGCTCAGACAGTTTCGCGATGCGATAGGCTATTATAAGAGAGCTATCAAGGCAAACCCGAAGGACGTCGATTCCTATAACGATCTCGGCCTTGCGAACCACTATGGCGGCGACTCAAAGGAGGGGTTGAGGGTCGTGGAGGAGGGGATAAAGGTGGACCCCCTCTTTCCGAGGATCTGGCTCACCAAGGGTTTTATACTCGCCGCAACCGGCAATATTACAGATGCACGGGAGGCGTGGAGGAAGGTAATCGCCATAGATCCGGATAGCGGCGTCGGAAAGGCGGCTTCAAGCTTTCTGGCGGAGTATAAAGACGAATCTGCCGAGCAGGCACGATAGTGTGGTAGCTGTAACGTGTATACAATGTTCTCTCTGTGTAGACTCCAACGACCGAAGTTCTGCCTTAATGTAGGGAAAATTCTGCCGATAAAGGGGTGTGATGGGGGGTTATGGCTACATCAAAGGAGCAGGTGAATGCTCTTAAAAATACAAAACGGCGTCGTACTTTCGGGTCCAGGATATGGGCCTTTTTTAACTCTGTAAAGCTTACCATTTTCCTCCTCGGCATCCTTGCCGCCGTCTCTATCATAGGAACGGTCATTCAGCAGAATCAGCCCGTCTCATTCTATGTCAATGCCTATGGGGAGAGGTGGACACAATTCATCTTCCTGGGCCGTTTTCACGACATGTATCATTCGCTCTGGTTTAAGGGGCTGCTGATTATTCTCATCACCAATATCGTTGTCTGTACCGCGGAGAGATTCCCCTCAAAATGGAAAGCCACCCTCGCGGTAAAGGAGAATATAACCCCCCGGTTCATTATGAACCTCTCACACAACGAGAGTTTCTATCCCGCAGGTGAGCCCTCTGAGGTGAAAGAGAGGGTGACGGAGATACTGAAAAAGAGGCGATATAAGGTCACGGAACTCGGTGGCACGGAGGGGGAGCAGCTCTATGCCACAAAGGGGATGGTAGGACGATTCGGCTCCGATCTTGTCCATATCGCCCTTCTCGTCATTATTGTTGGCGCCCTCATGGGGAGCACCCTGGGTTTCAGGAGCTATATAGTTACCTATGTCGGTGATACGAAGCCGGTGCCAAGGACTAATTTTAACCTCAGGCTGGACAAGTTCTGGATAGACTACTACGATTCGGGCCAGATTAAGCAGTATAACAGCGTCCTGACGGTTATCGATGGGGGCAGGGAGGTGGTGAAGGGTGAACAGATATGGGTGAACAAGACCCTCTCCTATAAGGGGGTCACCTTCTACCAGAGCAATTACGGGGTCGCATGGGACAAGATAGCAGAGGCCCAGCTCGCATTACAGGGGACGGAGGATGAGAGTGTGGGAACCCCCTTCAATGTTAAGTGGAATGAGACGGTGGAGACACCGGTGGGAGGCTACTCCGTTAAGCTTATCGGCTACGTTTCGGACTTCGGCTATGATCCGAACTCGAAGACGGTCTTTGCCAAGTCGGGGGAGCCTAACAACCCTGCGGTACAGGTGGAGATATACAATAACGGTGAACTCACTTCTAAGCCGTGGGTCTTCCTTAACTATCCCGGTCTCTTTTCAAAACTCCCCGGTACGGATTACGATCTCCTGTTCCTGGGATACCGGGGCATCCAGTATTCGGGACTCTCCATCAACAAGGACCCCGGTGCAAAGGTTGTCTGGATAGGCTCCGGTATCATGGTGGTCGGCTTCATACTCGCCTTCTTCATTTTTCACCGGAGGATATGGGTGGTTATCAAGAGGGACGAAGATAAGGCTACCACCGATCTCACCATTGGTGGTATGATAAACAAGAATCGATTTCTCTTCGGCCGGGAGTTTTCTGTCCTGGTAGATGACATCAAGAAGGGGGTATGATCTTCTGATGGAGGCTGTGAAGGTAGCGGAGAGCAGGGTGACTGCTTGATTAATAAGCCCCGCTGTATACGCTCTGAGTGAGCGCCGCGGGGCGGGTATGCTGTTTAAGGAGGAGGTACAATGATTAAATCACTGATGTTTTTTGATATGGCATTCTGGTTTTACCTTGTTGCTTCCCTCTTCTTTGTTGCAAACACCATGTCGATGGTCTTCAGGACCATTGAGACGGATCATATGCCGTGGGCCAACCTCTATGAATCAATGACCCTCTTCATTTTTGTGACCACCATTGCCTACCTCTATATGGAGTTCAGATATAAGATGAAGGTGATAGGCGCCTTTGTCGTGACGGTTATCTTCATTGCGAGCTTTGCAGCCTCCACCCTCTCTTTCCGGTACCAGAGTCCCCAGCCCCTCAATCCCGCGCTCCAGAGCATATGGTTCAAGCTCCATGTCTTCTCGGCCTTTATCGGCTATGCGGGATTCGGCCTTGCCTTTGCTCTCGGCCTCATTTATCTGCTCAAGAGCAGGTTTGAGGAGCTCCGGAAGAGCAACTACCTGATAGACAGGTTGCCCAAGGCAAATCTGTTGGATGAACTCAGCTACAAGACCATTGCATGGGGCTTTATCTTCTTCACCATGGGTGCGCTGGTTCTCGGGGCGGTGTGGGCCAATAGGGCGTGGGGCGCCTACTGGAGCTGGGACCCCAAAGAGACGTGGTCCCTCATAACCTGGTTCATCTACGCCGCCTATCTCCATGCCCGTGTAACAAGAGGGTGGCGGGGGAGGAAGGCGGCTTATATAGCCATCGTGGGGTTTTTGTCTACAATCTTCCTCTACTGGGGAGTGAGCTTTGTCCTGCCCGGTCTGCATGCCTACGGCTAATGGTTGGTGAGAATGAGGGTGCCCCTCTTTGGCCGATAGAGGGCGCATTAAGGGTGTAGTCAGGGATATTATCTTAAATGGAGAGGGAGAATGGAGGAAATGACTACGGGTGAGAAGAAGGGTTCTGCAGGTACCATTGTAGGGGTCGTCGTTGTTATCGTTGTCGTTGTCGTCGGATTCGTCATGTTCGGGAAGAAGGGGAAGTTTGAGCCCATCGTGGCCGGAAAGGTAGCACCCGCCTTCGAGCTTCCCGACCTGGAGGGAAGGATGGTTTCCCTCTCCCAGTTTAAGGGGAAGGTGGTTTTTCTCAACTTCTGGGCTACCTGGTGTGAACCGTGTGAAGAGGAGATGCCCTCCATGGAGTACCTCTACAATGAACTGAAGGGGAAGAACTTTGAGATGGTTGCCGTGAGTATCGACTCAAAGGGGCCGGGTGTTGTCCAGGAATTTGTGCGGAAGTACGGCATTACCTTTCCCGTTCTCCACGACCGGAAGGGGAAGGTCAAGGAGCGGTATAAGACGACAGGGGTGCCCGAGACGTTTATCATAGACCAGAACGGTGTGGTGGCGGAGAAGGTGTGGGGGCCGAGAGACTGGAGCGGGCCTTACGCCACAAAGGTGATTAATGACCTCCTCAATACGCCTCCCAAGCCGTCGATATAACTTCCGAGAGGGTTTTTGTCTTTGTTCATGAGACTTCTTCTTTTACTCTCCCTGCTGCTCATGATACTCCCCAATCCCTCCCCGGCGAAAGCCGGAGACCCGTGGCGGGAGCTGGGGATACAGAGAGTAGAGAATGTTCAAGCCCCCGATTTTACCCTCAGGGACATCAACGGGGAGACCCTTTCCCTCAGTGACTTCAAGGGGAAGGTGGTTTTTCTCAACTTCTGGGCTACCTGGTGTCCCCCCTGCAAGGCTGAAATGCCGGCAATGGAACAGCTCCACAGGAAGTTCAGGGAGAGGGGGCTGGCCGTTGTCGCTGTAAACCAGTACGAGGAGAAGGGGAGGGTGATGAGGTTCATAGAGGAGGGGGGGTATACCTTCACCGTGCCTCTCGACAGGGAGGGAACGGCAAGCAGAAAGTACCGGGTGAGTGGCTTGCCGGTAACCTTCATTATCGACAGAGCAGGCATGCTCATCGGTCAGGCATGGGGGATGAGGTTGTGGGACAGTGAGAGCGCTTTTCGGCTCATCGAGGAGCTTATCGGGGAATGACAGAGAATGTATCGATAACCTTTGCCTTTCTGGGGGGGCTCCTCTCCTTTGTCTCGCCGTGTGTTCTCCCCCTTGTTCCCGCCTACATATCCTTTGTAACGGGGATATCCTTCGAAGAGCTTACCAATAGCAGTGACGAGAGGGGTATAAAGAAAACGATATTTGTCAATTCTCTTGCCTTTATCGTAGGTTTTTCGGTGGTCTTTGTAGGGCTGGGTGCCTCCGCCAGTTTTATGGGACAGTTTATCATGACCTACCAGGAGATAATCAGAAAGGTAGGGGGCATTGTTATCATCCTCCTCGGCATCCATATCATTGGAATAATCAACTTTAACATCCTTCAGAGGGAGAAGCGTCTCCACTTCTTTCGTGAGAAGCCGGCGGGGCTCTTCGGCTCATTCTTCGTAGGAATCGGTTTTGCCGCCGGCTGGACCCCGTGTATAGGCCCCATCCTTGCTACAATCCTCATAGTTGCGGCGTCGTCGGATACCATCGGTTTCGGTGTCATCCTCCTCGTCTCCTACTCCATGGGCCTCGCCGTCCCCTTCATCCTGACCTCGCTGGGGATCAATACCTTTCTCAAGCACTTCAGCCGGCTCAAGCGGCACATGCGGGTCGTCTCTATTATCACGGGGAGCTTCCTTATCGTTATGGGGCTCTTGATTTATTCAAATTATTTTGCTATATTTAC
>JBHHXU010000028.1:0-10701 GCA_046757185.1 Thermodesulfobacteriota bacterium | reverse complement strand
AAAGGAGGCGTAGAGGGCGACGGCCATCAGTGCCGTCAGCGCCTCTATGATAAGATAGCGGACAGAAAATGATGCGTTACACCCGCGGCACCTCCCCCGAAGCAGGATATAGCTGAGAATCGGAATGTTCTCGTAGAAGGGGAGCCTCTTGCCGCACTGGGGACACGCCGAGGGGGGTGATACAATCGATTTTTTCAACGGGAGGCGGTAGATGCAGACATTGAGGAAGCTCCCAATGGTCGCACCGAAGACAAAGACGAAGATGTATATGAGCAGTTCAGGCACTAGCTTCTGTACGACGCATTTATCCTTACATAGTCGTATGAGAGGTCCGTTGACCTGACGGTCGCCTCTCCCCTCCCCATCCTCAGGTCAACGGTGATCTGAACCTCCCGCTCCCGTATCACCTCTACCGCTTCCCCCTCCCTCCCCGTTGCCTTCCCTCCCCTGACGATAGGGACACTACCGAGAGAGATATTCACCCGCTCCGGCTCTATCTCTATCCCCGCGCTCCCCAGTGCTGCCATAATCCTCCCCCAGTTGACATCCTCTCCAAAGAAGGCGGTCTTGACGAGGAGGGAGTTGGCTATCCTCTTCGCAGCCCTCTCCGCGTCCCCCTCCGTTGCCGCGCCCTTCACCCGGATCTCCAGGAGCTTGGTGGCCCCCTCTCCGTTCTTCACAACGAGGTTCGCCAGTCGAACACAGAGCCTCTCTACCATCCCGGAGAACCGCTCATATCCGGAGCTCCCGGCCCTCACCTGCCTGTTCCCCGCCACGCCGTTTGCAAGGAGGAGGACCATATCGTTCGTTGAGCACTCTCCATCGACGGTAATCCGGTTAAAGGAGTTCCTGACGGCACGACGGAGCACGCCCTGAAGCTCTCTCTGCCCTACGGCGGCGTCGGTAACGATAAATGCGAGCATGGTGGCCATATCGGGCGCAATCATCCCCGACCCCTTTGCCATCCCGAGGAGCCTTACCGGCGTTCCGTCGAGCGCCCCCTCCTCCTGCAGAAGCTTCGGGAAGGTATCGGTCGTCATAATCGCTTCAGCCGCTTCTTGCCACCCGGTCGGCGAGACCCCCTTTACAAGCCTCGGCACCCCCTTTACGATCCGCTCCATGGGGAGGGGTTCACCGATGACGCCGGTTGACGCAACGAGAACCTGTTCCCGCTCTAATCTGAGGGCCTTCGCCGTCCCCCCCACCATCATCCTTGCATCCCGCAACCCTCTCCTGCCGGTGCAGGCGTTGGCGTTGCCGCTGTTGATGACAACGGCGCTGCACCTCCCCCTCCTTATCTGCTCCATTGTAACGAGGAGCGGCGCGGCCTTCACCCTGTTCCTTGTAAAAACACCGGCAACGACAGCCGGTGTATCACTCACAATGAGGGCAAGGTCTCTCCTTCTCCCCTTCTTGATGCCACAGGCAATCCCCCCGGCCCTGAAACCGGGGACGGCGCCCTTCTCATCTCCCGCTACAATAATCGCACTCTCCTCTCTCTTCCCCTGCAGCTACTTGCCGCAACACTTCTTGTACTTCTTCCCGCTCCCGCAGGGGCACGGGTCGTTCCTCCCTACCTTCTTGCCCGCCCTGTGTACGGTCTGCGGCTTCTCCTTTTCAGGGGCCTTCTCTCCCCGGCTCAACACAACATTCTGCTTCCTCTCCCCCGGCTCAAGGGTCGCAACATCCTCCTCCTGTGCAATCTGAACCTTCATGAGCCGCTCCACCACCTCCGACTTCATCCTCATCATCATATCGGAAAAGAGGTCGAAGCCCTCTTTCTTGTACTCATTGAGAGGGTTCTTCTGCGCATATCCCCTGAGGCCGATCCCCTCCTTGAGGTGGTCCATCATGAGGAGGTGGTCCTTCCAGAGGGTGTCGAGTGTCTGGAGGAATATTATCCGCTCGAGCTGTGAGAATATCTCCTCGCCGACACTCCTCGCCTTCTCAGCATAGGCGTTGATGGCCATTTTTTTAATCTCTTCAAGGAGTGCCTCCCGTCCCCCGAGGGCTTTTATCTTCTCACCCTCCAGGCTCAGCCCGAACTGGCTGACGAGGGTGGTGTTGAGGCTCTCGGTGTCCCAGTCCTCCGGATAGCTCTTCTCGTCGATATGGGTATCGACACACTCCTCGGCAACCTCCTCAATCGACTCAACAATCATCTCCCTCAGAGCCTCAAGGCCGAGGATCTGCCTCCTGTAGCCGTATACCACCTCCCTCTGCTTGTTCATCACATCGTCGTATTCGAGGACGTGCTTCCTGATATCGAAGTTGTGGGCCTCCACCTTCTTCTGTGCGTTCTCTATCGCCTTGGTGACAAAGCTGTGCTCTATGGGAACCCCCTCCTCCATGCCGAGCTTATCCATAACCGAGGAAATCCGCTCCCCACCGAAGATCCGCAAGAGGTCATCCTCAAGGGTGAGGTAAAACCGCGTCGAACCCGGGTCGCCCTGCCGTCCCGAACGGCCCCTCAACTGGTTATCGATCCTCCTCGACTCGTGCCGCTCGGTGCCGATGATATGGAGCCCCCCCAGTTCGAGAACCTTCTGCTTCTCCTCTTCGCACACCTTCCGTGCCGCCTCGAGGGCGGAACGGTACTCATCGGTTGAGTCGTCCTGACCCGCCTTCGCCGCCGCCATGGCCTCAGGGTTGCCGCCGAGGACGATGTCGGTTCCGCGTCCCGCCATATTCGTGGCGATGGTAACGGCCCCCATCCTCCCCGCCTGGGCGACGATCTCCGCCTCCCTCTCGTGGTGCTTCGCGTTCAACACGTGATGGGGGACCCCTCTCCTCCCGAGCATGGCGCCGATCCTCTCTGACTTCTCTATGGAGATGGTTCCTACCAGCACCGGCCTCCCCTTCTCGTGCCACTCAACGATCTCGTCGATGACGGCATTAAATTTCTCCTTCTCCGTCTTGTAGATGAGGTCGGGGTGGTCCTCCCTGATCATGGGCTTGTTGGTGGGGATAACCATGACATCGAGCTTATAGATATCGTTGAACTCGGCCGCCTCCGTGTCCGCCGTTCCGGTCATGCCGGCGAGCTTATCGTACATCCTGAAATAGTTCTGGAAGGTAATCGTGGCGAGGGTCTGGTTCTCGTTCTCTATCCTCACCCCCTCCTTCGCCTCGACGGCCTGATGGAGGCCGTCGCTCCACCGCCTCCCCGGCATGAGACGCCCGGTAAACTCATCAACGATAATGACCTCATCCTCCTTCACCACATAGTCAACGTCTCGCTTGAAGAGAACGTGGGCCTTCAGGGCCTGGTTGACGTGGTGGAGGGTCTCTATCTGCCTCGGGTCGTAGAGGTTCTCCACATTAAGAAGGCCCTCAACCTTCGCCACTCCCCCCTCGGTCAGCATTACCTGCCTCGCCTTCTCGTCAATCGTATAGTGGGCCTCCTTCTTAAGACCGGGGATGATCCTGTTGATGGTGTAGTACTTCTCCGTACTCTCCTCGGCGGGGCCGGAGATGATCAGGGGGGTTCTCGCCTCATCGATGAGGATGGAGTCGACCTCGTCAACGATAGCGAAGTTCGGGTCCTTCTGGACATAGTCGTCGAGGGAGTACTTCATGTTGTCCCGAAGATAGTCAAAGCCGAACTCGTTGTTGGTGCCGTAAGTAATATCGGCGCCGTAGGCCTCTTTTCTTGTACAGGGCCTTAAATGGATATGGGCATCATCCGTTCCCACAAACTCCGGGTCGTAGAGAAACGACGCGTCGTGCTGGATGATAGCAACCGAGAGTCCCAGATGGTGGTAGATCGGTCCCATCCACCGGGCGTCCCTCTTGGCGAGGTAGTCGTTGACCGTTACGAGGTGAGCCCCCTTCTTTGAAAGGGCATTCAGGTAGAGGGCCAGGGTGGCCGCGAGGGTCTTCCCCTCACCGGTCTTCATCTCGGCAATCTTCCCCTCGTGAAGGACAATCCCCCCCACAAGCTGGACATCGAAGTGTCTCATGGAGAGGTGTCGCTTCGAAACCTCCCTTACCGCCGCAAACGCCTCGGGCAGTATGGCGTCGAGTGACTCACCCCCGTTTATCCTCTCCTGAAATCTGGATGTCAGTCCCCTGAGTTCATCGTCTGCAAGGGCCTCCATCTTAGATTCCAATGCGTTGATGGATTCAACTATCGGCTCCATCCGCTTGAGCTCACGTTCATTTTTACTTCCAAAAACCTTCTTTAAGATCGGTCCGAACATCTTTCTCCTCTCCTCTTACCGGCAACTTTGATCCACTGCGGGATATTTTTTTATAGCACAGAGCACCCCATTATTCCACACCTAATTAGGCTCGGTAACGACATCGGGAGGTGAAACACGTTTCCCCGGCAGACCACGCTGCTCCGCACGCCATTTCCCGTTGATTATCCCCTTTTATCCAATAAAAAGACCATCTTTCACCTTGAAAAAATGAAAATTACGGTGTATGATTGGCCCAACGAAAAATTATTAGGAGGTGTAGGATGAAAAGAAGAGGCCTAATCGTTGCCGTCCTCGCCGCTCTGTTCGCTTCGAGCCTGCTCTTTACAGAGATGAGCCGGGCAGAGTATGGGGACATCGTACTTAATTCAAAGAAAGAGAGCATGAAAAAGGCCAGCGTTAAACCTGTGCTCTTCCCCCACTGGTTCCACAGGATACGGTTCAAGTGCAAGGTCTGCCACGAGGATATCTTTATCCTGAAAGCGGGGGCGAACGACATTGACATGAGCAAGATCATGAGGGGTCAATTCTGCGGCAAGTGTCACAACGGTATGACTGCGTGGGAACCGCTCTACTGCGACAGGTGCCATTCATACGAAGGAAAATAGTTTAACTTTCAGGATTGTGAAAGGAGGATATAGTATGAAAAGGTTTTACAGAGCAGGCCTCTTATCGAAGATAAGCCTCCTCATCGCCATTGCCTTTTTTATGGGCTACTCTACAACCTATATTGTACCGGCCGAGGCCGCCAAGAAGAAAAGGAGCACCAGGAAGAAGGCGGTCCCCAAGATTGATCCAAACGACCCAACCAGCATTATCTACCTCGACACGAGCGGAAAGCTCGCCGGAAAGGGCGACCCCGATAAACCGGCCAGCCAGGCGGTAAGAGCCGGCAGGGGATGGCACCCGCGGGCGATGGACGACCAACGTCTCCCGAAGGACCGGTACGGGCTGATTGACTGGGTAAAGCTCGTTAAGGGGAATTTCATCGCTCCCAAGCCGTCACTCGATCCGAATTTCGAGGAGATGCCGCCCCTTGAAATGGATGTCCTTATACCGGCGAAGGGGGACTTTGTCGACGACGTCGTCTATCCCCACTGGATACATACCTACTGGCTCAAATGCGAGGTGTGTCATCCCAAGATATTCATCCCCGCAAAGGGACAGAACAACATGACCATGGTGGGCATTACAGAGGGCAAATGGTGCGGGAGGTGTCACGGTAAGGTCGCCTTTCCCCTCACCGACTGTTCACGGTGTCACGTAAAACCAAAGAAAAGGGCAAGGAAATAGCCGGATGATGCGGATAATATCTTTCTCTCTTCTGCTCCTGTGTCTATCGGTATCCCCGTCCTTTGCCGGTCTGGGCGCCATGACCTTCGGAGATAAAGCCGAGAGCCTCAAGAAAGCCGGCGTGGGGCCCGTTGTCTTCCCCCACGACAGCCACCAGAAGATATTAAAGTGCAACAGTTGTCATCCAAAGATATTCAAGGAGAAAAGGGGCGCCAACGACATGACGATGAAAAAAAATATGGAGGGTCAGTTCTGCGGTAGCCCCAACTGCCATAACAGCAAGGCATTCCCGCTCTTTCAGTGCGCGCGATGCCATACGAAGGTAAAAAGGTAAGGTAAGGGGAGGGGAGGGGAGGGTTTTTTTAGCCCTCCCCTCCGCCCTTGCCTCGTGGTAAGCACCATCCTTACAAGCCTCTACATGCAACCCCGCCGACAACCTCTTTGACCCTGTTCTCCCCGTCCACATAGACAAGGACCGGGGTGTGCCGTCGGACAACCTCTTCCTCAAGGACCGCATAGCTCGCAATGATAATGATGTCGCCCCTCTTCGCCAGATGGGCGGCAGCCCCGTTGATGCAGATATCGCCGCTCCCCCTCCTGCCGGTTATGACGTAGGTACGAAACCGCTCTCCGTTGGTGACATTATAGATATCGACCTGCTCGTACGGAATGATCCCCGCCGACTCTATCAAATCCTCGTCTATCGCGATGCTTCCCTCATAATCGAGGTCGGCATCGGTGACCACCGCCCGGTGTATCTTGGATTTCAACATGATCCTCTGCATTTTCCTTCCTCCCTTTTATCGTACAACAATATTATCGAAGAGTCGCGTCCTCCCTATCCTGGCCGCTATCGCCAGGAGGGCGCTACCCCTGATCTCGTAGATATCCTCGATCGCCTCATTGTCACACACCTTCACATACTCAACGGCAACCGCGGGCTCCCTCGATAGAACCTCCTTCATGCCGTTAATCACTACCGTGGCCTCCCTCTCGCCGTCATCAAAGAGCTCCCTCCCCCTGCAGAGGGCCCTGTAGAGCGAGGCGGCGGAGTCTCTCTCCTGAGGGGTGAGGTAGCTGTTTCTTGAGCTCATCGCGAGGCCGTCCGGCTCCCTGACAATTGGATGTCCCTCAATCTCGATATCGAGGTTGAGGTCGGCAACCATCTGCCTGATGACGGCGAGCTGCTGGTAGTCTTTCTCCCCGAAGACGGCGACGTGAGGCCGGACAATATTAAAGAGCTTCAGGACAACCGTTGCAACACCTATAAAGTGTCCCGGCCTGAAGAGGCCGCACAGGTTCCTCTGGAGTCGGCGCACCTCGACAAAGGTCTGGAAGCCATCAGGGTAGAGGCTCTCCCGGTCAGGTTTGAAGATGATATCGACTCCGGCCCTCCCCGCCTGCTTCATGTCCGTTTCGAGGTCGCTCGGATAGGTGGCATAATCCTCTGTAGGGCCGAACTGGATCGGGTTGACAAAGAGACTCATCACAAGGAGGTCACCGAGTTCCCTCCCCCGCTTGAGAAGCGCTACATGCCCCTCGTGGAGATACCCCATGGTAGGAACTAGGGCAACCCTCCTCCCCTCCCGTCGCGCGAGGGTGGCCATCTCCCTCATCTCATCTATCTCCGTGACAATCCTCACGATGCAATAACCCCCCTACCGACCCTACCCTTTGTACTGCTCCCGCCGGGGAACCTCCCCTCCTCAACATCGTCTCTATATTCCTTCACTGCCGATGCAATCATCGTGGCGAGATCTGCATACCGCTTTACAAAAGGCGGTGTCATATCCGGAGTGAGGCCGAGCAGGTCGTGGATAACCAGCACCTGACCGTCACAGTCGGGCCCGGCGCCGATCCCTATGGTCGGTATGGAGACGGCTCCGGTAATCTCCTCTGCAAGCTCTGCCGGTATTCCCTCAAGAACGACAGCAAAGGCGCCCGCCTCCTTGACGGCACGCGCGTCATTCACGACCGCCGCCCCCTCGCCCTCTCCCCTCCCCTGCACCCTGTACCCCCCCATCCGGTGTATCGACTGGGGGGTAAGACCGACATGGCCCATGACCGGAATATCCATATCGACGATCGCCCTGATGGCATCGGCAACCCTGACGCCCCCCTCGAGCTTTACCGCCTCGGCGCCCCCCTCCTTAATGAGCCTCCCCGCACTCCTCCTCGCCTCATCGAGGGACACCTGATAGGAGAGGAAGGGCATGTCGGTCACCACGAGGGCCCTCCTTCTCCCCCTGACGACCGCCCTCGTATGGTAGATCATCTCCTCCACCGTCACCGGAAGGGTAGTCTCGTGCCCTCCCTCGACCATCCCCACCGAGTCGCCCACGAGGATGACCGGTATGCCGGCATCATCGACGATCCTCGCCATGGAGTAGCCGTAGGCTGTCAGGACGGGTATCTTTCGCCCCTCCCCCTTCATCTTCACAATGTCACATATCGTAATCTTCTTCATCTTCACTCTGTGGCTGCTTAACGCATACTATATGGTTTATATCGCAATAAAAAAGCCTCCCGGAGGTTATCCGGAAGGCCACAGATCATAGAGGCAATCATCGCAGCCAACCCTGCGACAGCCACCTTATCGTCACTGTTCCCTCAGAGAACCCCGTCCCGGTCCCTCTACGTTCTGGATCCAAGCGGTATGTAGTGGTGCACTCCGGCCTTGATCGACCTTATCTCCCCTACCAGGTCAGACAGGTCAGCCGGACTCCTTACAAAGTCGATCTCGGTGGTATTGACCACCAAAAGGGGCGAATCGGTATAGTAGAAGAAGTACTTATTGTACGCATCGGCAAGATCCTCGATATACTCATCGCCGATATTTGTCTCATACGGCTTGTTCCGTCTCCTTATCCGCTCCTTGAGCACATCGACCGACGCCTGCAAATAAACGACAAGGTCGGGTTTCGGTATGGTCGCATCGAGGAGACGGAATATCTGCTCATAGAGGGCCAACTCATCCTCGTCGAGGTTCAGATAGGCAAATATCCTGTCCTTGGCGAAGAGGTAGTCAGCGATTACGGTTGTATCAAAAAGCTCCTGCTGGCCGAGCATCTTTTGCTGCTGAAACCGGCTGAGGAGAAAGAATATCTGCGTCTGGAATGCGTGTGTCGCCCTGTCGCTGTAAAAACCGGCCAGAAAGGGGTTCCTCTCATACTCCTCGGTAACCGCCCTCCCCTTGAATTCCTGAGTCAGGCGTTCAGCCAGGCTGGTCTTCCCGACCCCTATCGGCCCCTCGATTGCGATATACCTGGCCCTCTCCATAGAGAATATACGTAAACGCCATAGCAGCGGCAAATAGTTGAAATATACAGGGGATAAGAGGCGGAGACTCACCCCCGATAAAGGTAACCCACCGCTCTCAGAATGTCAAGCCGTTCCCCCTCCCGTTCCCCCTCCCGGCTCCCCGCCCAGTAGGTTGCTGAGGTGTCCGAATTGAGCAAGGGTAAGCGTCTCGCCCCTGCTGCCTGGATCGATCTCTGCTCTCTCCAGTACGCCCATCAACTCCCCTCTGGAAAAACCGAGGGGCTTGAGGGCGTTCAGTACCGTCTTCCGCCGCGTGCCGAAGGCCGCCCTGACGACCCGCTTGAAGAGGGCCGTGTCTCCCACCTCCACCCTTGGAACATCGAGGATATCGAACCTCACGAGGGACGATTCGACCTTCGGTCTCGGCGAGAAGGCGGAGGGGGGAATATGGAACTCTACCCTCACGTCGGCGAGGAGTTGTGAAAAAACGGTGAGGACGCCGTACTCCTTTGTGCCGGGCCCGGCGACGATCCTCTCGGCCACCTCCCGCTGGAGCATGAGGAGGAGAGAGGTAAAGGCTCTCCTCTCATCGAGGAGCCTGAAAAGGATGGGGGTCGATATGTTGTAGGGAAGGTTGGCGACCACCTTCAACCGCCCTCCACACCTCTCCGCCAGGTCGAGATAGGAGAACCTGAGGGCATCGGCGCAGAGGATATCTATACCCTCCGTGCCTGCAAATCGCTCCTTGAGCGCGGCGGCAATGTCCCTGTCGATCTCTATGGCAACAACCGCCGCCCCGGCATCAAGGAGCCCACCGGTGAGGGCCCCCCTCCCCGGCCCGATCTCAACTATGGTCTCCCCACTTCCCACATCAGCCGTCTCGATTATCCTGGCCGCAATATTCCCGTCAACGAGGAAGTGCTGGCCGAACCTCTTCCGCGGTGGTGGGGTGATGCTGCTGAACCGTTTTAAAAAGGGTCTGTCCATCTCAATCTTTTTACCGTAAAAAGCCTGAAGACTTGAGAAGCCGCGACCGATTGAAGGGCCGTCCCTTGTGTGATAGGTTTTGGTGAAAACTGCTTTATTATTGCCGGTTTAATATTTGTCTATTCCAACCCTTCATCCGTTACCCTCCTGATTTCCTCTATGGTTGTAATTCCATCTATTACCTTTTGCACTCCATCAGTAAACATGGACTTCATGCCGGCAGCCACGGCAGTTTTCATAATCTCATCCTCAGACGCCCCCATTCTTATCAAGCCCCTAACATTCTCATCAACAACGAGGAACTCAAATATCCCCGTCCTGCCTCTGTATCCTATGCCGTTACAGGCATCACATCCTTCTCCCTTGTAAAACTGCGTATCCAGGGGGAGTCTCAGGTGTTTCAACACACCTTCTTCAGGTATATACGCCCTGACACACTTTGAACACACCTTTCTTACCAGTCGCTGCGAGAATGAACAGATAAGGGCCGACTCTATTAAAACTTTGTCTACCCCTATATCATTCAATCGAACGATGGCGCCGACAGCGCTGTTTGTATGAAGGGTGGTGAGCACCAGATGACCTGTGAGCGCGGCACGCATGGCAATATCCGCCGTGTCAAGGTCCCTTATTTCGCCGACATAGATAAGGTCCGGGTCCTGGCGTAAAATAGAGCCCAGGGCATTGGCAAAGGTAACCCCCGCTTTTGGATTGACCTGGCTCTGTACTATCCCTTCTATCTCGTATTCGATCGGGTCCTCAATGGTCATGATATTCTTGTCCGTTGTATTTATGGTATTGATTGCCGAGTAGATAGTTGTCGTCTTGCCGCTTCCGGTAGGGCCGGTGGCGAGGATAATCCCCTTTGTAGACTTGATCAATTTATTGAAGACACTTAAATCCTTGTCTGAAAAACCAAGCACTGAGGGGGTAAGAAGGTTACTGGTCCTATCCAAAA
>JBHHXU010000027.1:0-10741 GCA_046757185.1 Thermodesulfobacteriota bacterium | reverse complement strand
CGCGTTTCAGGAAAAAGTTCTCCTTCGTCCAGGTCGCCGTCCCTACGAGGAAGGTAGAGCCTTTCCTCAGTTACCGCAAGGGGGTGGAGCGGAGGATCAACCATATCAACAGAAAGTACGGTGACGGCCTGTGGAACCCCATCATCTATTTCGACGTAAAACTGGATCAGGAGAGGTTGTCTGCGCTCTACCGGCTCGCCGACATTGCCATCATCAGCTCCATCTATGACGGTATGAACCTCGTTGCAAAGGAGTTTCTCGCGTCCCAGGTGGATGAGAAGGGGGTACTGCTCCTGAGTGAGTTTGCAGGCGCCGCCGAGGAGATACCGGGGGCTATGTTAATCAACCCCTACGATATCGAAGGGTGTGCCGATGAGATAAAGAGGGCGCTGGAGAGACCGCAGCGGGACAGGGTTGCGGCCATCCGTATGGCGAGGGAGTATGTAAGGGAAAACAATATCTTCAGATGGGTGAACGACGTCATAGAAGAGATACAGGCCATTGGATGAGTTCGATGCCATAGAGGAGCTCAAGGAGAGGGTAAAGGGGGCTCAGCTCTCTCTCTTCCTTGACTACGACGGAACTCTAACACCGATTGTGGGGCGACCGGAGAAGGCCCACCTCTCGTACTCCATGAAGGAGGTGATAAGGAGGTTGAAAAGGCGGTATCCCCTCGCCATTATCAGCGGTCGTGGCCTCGATGACCTGCGGGAGAAGGTGGGTATCAGGGGGGTTGTCTACGCCGGCAACCACGGTCTCGAGATAGAGTCGGAGGATTTCTCCCGTCATGAAGAGAAGGCCCATGAGCTCAGGGAGACCCTCTCCGCCATTGCCGCCCTCCTTGACGCTGCTCTTAGATATTGCAAAGGGGTGATTGTTGAGAACAAGGGGCTTACGTTGAGTGTACACTATCGACTCGTCGATAAACGGGAGGTTCCTCAGGTCGTTGAGATAGTCAAGCATGAACTTACCCCTTATCAGGAGAAGGGAAGGGTGAGGGTGACGGAGGGCAAGAAGGTTATTGAGATCAGACCGCCGGTTAAGTGGGACAAGGGGAAGGCGGTTTCGTGGATACTCGGCAGAGGGATATTCAGGGAGACGCTCCCCATCTATATTGGTGATGATGAGACAGACAGGGATGCCTTCAGGGCGCTACGGGGACGTGGCCTCTCAATTGTGGTCGGCCATCGATGGAAGGATGCGGACTATTTTCTCAAAGACCAGAGTGAAGTAAAGGGGCTCCTTAAATGGCTGGCTTCCTGTTAGGAACCCCTGAATAAATCAGACCTTCCCTAGCTGTTCTTCATTAACGGCAAGGGTCTCTTCCTTCACGATATACTCACTTACGCACAGCATACCCCACCTAAGAATATCCTTTCACGACAGGTCTTATATCACTCCTTGTTCCCTTACGGGGCAGGGATAAGGTATAAGTTACTCTGTAAGATGTGAGAAGGGTGTTCCTCAGAGAAGAAATTGACACCTCTTCCCCTGCTGTGTTTGAATGGTGAGGTTGTTCACTTTTTTTAATTAGCAATTGCTACCGGTACTGAAGGGAGAGCAGGTTGTCCTCTCTCCCATGGTGCGTACACCGGTGAACAGGGGAGTTGTGGAGTGGCATAGACTCACATGCGAAGAAGTAATAGCCGGGGTGAAGAGCTCTGAAGAGGGGCTCTCTTCAGATGAGGCGGGGAGGAGACTCGAGGAGTATGGCCCGAATGAGCTGAAGGAGTTCAGGAAGAGGAGCATCATCGGGATGGTCCTCGACCAGTTCAAGGACTTCATGATTATCGTCCTCATCGTCGCGGCTATCGTTTCGGGGGTAATAGGTGAGGCGGTTGATACGATTGCAATTGTCGTCATCCTCGTACTGAATGCCGTCATCGGTGTCGTACAGGAGTACAGGGCGGAAAAGGCGATGGCGGCATTAAAGACGATGGCGGCCCCTACCGCCACTGTTGTAAGGGATGGAGGAACCGTCATCGTTCCGTCCGCCGGTATCGTTCCCGGTGACATCGTCCTCCTTGAAGCGGGGCAGGTCGTCCCTGCGGATTTGAGGCTTCTCGAATCGGTGCAGCTCGGAGTGGAAGAGGCGGCCCTTACCGGAGAGTCAGCAGTCGTTGAAAAGGGTGTGGCGCCAATTGAGGGCGAGTCACTATCCCTTGGTGACAGAAGCAATATGGCCTATAAGGGAACTATCGTGAGTTACGGTCGCGGCAGGGGGGTGGTGGTAGCAACGGGGATGGAGAGTGAGCTAGGTCGCATCGCGACGATGATCCAGGAGGAGGAGGATGTCAAGACACCGTTGCAGAAGAGGCTCAAGGTGTTCGGACGGCGGCTCTCGACCGCGGTCATCGCCATCTGTGTCCTGGTTTTCGTTGTTGGTCTTGTCAGGGGTGAGCCGCCGCTCCTCATGTTCCTTACCGCGATAAGCCTCGCTGTGGCGGCCATCCCCGAGGCCCTCCCCGCCGTCGTTACCATATCACTTGCCCTTGGCGCGAGGAAGATGGTGAGGAAGAACGCCCTCATCAGGAAGCTCCCCGCCGTCGAGACCCTCGGTTCCGTGACCTATATCTGTTCGGACAAGACGGGGACCCTTACGCTCAACAGGATGACGGTTGAGGAGCTCTATGTGGATGGGAGGATAATGGGGCGGGAGGATATGGGGCATCTCACCCCTTCAGAGACGGTCACGTCAGGGGAGGCAGCGGGAAGGCACTCACTGCCTCTCCCCACCCTCCTGACCGCCATGGCGCTGAATAATGATGTGTCCCGTGACCGTGACGGCAAGGTTGCCGGAGACCCGACGGAGGCGGCACTCTATGGGGCGGCCTGTGAGAACGGTTTTGAGAAGGGGAAGATGGAAGAGCGGTATCCGCGGGTCGGCGAGATCCCCTTTGACGCGGAGAGGAGGTGTATGACCACCTTCCACAGGGATAAGAGCGGGAGGGTATTCTCCATCACCAAGGGGGGGGTGGAGGTCGTGGTGGGAAAGTCGAGGAATATCCTGCTTGCATCGGAACTGAAGGGGATAGACAGGGAGCTACTCACGAGAGAGGGCAACAGGATGGCGGCCGATGGCCTCCGAGTTCTTGCCTTCGGGATGAGGGAGTGGGAGGCGATGCCGGGCGACTTGAGGGCGGAAGTGGTGGAACAAGAGTTGACCCTTGTGGGCTTTGTCGGGATTATGGACCCGCCAAGGAGAGAGGCCGAGGAGGCGGTTGCCCTCTGCCCGTCGGCCGGGCGACGCCCGGTCATGATCACGGGGGATCACCCCATAACAGCGCAGGCAATCGCCAGAAGGATCGGGATCCTTGATGGGGAGCATCAGGTCATAACCGGGACCTACCTCGAGCGGCTTCCGATGGATGAGTTTGAGGCAAAGGTTGAAACCTTCAGCACCTATGCCCGTGTCGCCCCTGCCCAGAAGCTCAAGATCGTCAAGGCCCTCCAGGATAAGGGGCAGTTTGTTGCCATGACGGGTGACGGCGTCAATGATGCGCCGGCCCTCAAGCGGGCCGATATAGGCATTGCAATGGGGATAACGGGGACCGATGTTTCCAAGGAGGTCTCCTCCATGATACTCCTTGATGACAACTTTGCCACCATTGTCCGTGCCGTGAGGGAGGGGAGGAGGATCTACGACAATATCCGGAAGTTTATCAAGTATACCATGACCAGTAACGCAGGCGAGATATGGGTCATCTTCCTCGCCCCCTTTCTCGGTCTCCCCATCCCCCTGCTGCCGATCCATATCCTCTGGATAAACCTCGTCACGGACGGACTTCCCGGCCTGGCACTGGCCGCTGAGGGGGAGGAGAGGGGGATTATGAAGAGACCGCCCCGTCCCCCGAAGGAGAGTATCTTCGCCGGAGGCATGTCAACTCATATAGTGTGGGTCGGTCTCCTCATGGGGGGGGTGACCCTCCTGGGACAGGCGTGGGCGATTGAGACGGGGCATAGAGAGTGGCAGACGATAGTCTTCACCGTCCTCTGTCTCTCTCAGATGGGCAATGTCCTTGCCGTCCGTTCCGAGAGGGAGTCGCTTTTTTCCCTGGGGATTTTATCGAACCGACCCCTCTTCGGAGCGGTTTTCCTCACCTTTATTCTGCAAATGGCGATTATCTATCTCCCCTTCTTGAACGTCATCTTCAAGACGGGCCCTTTGAGCATGGGTGAGCTTTTACTATCACTTCTGCTCTCATCCGTGGTATTTATAATGGTAGAGGTGGAAAAGCTCCTAAAGAGGATGCGGGGGGGGGTGACGCCCGTTCAGAAAAGGCATGGGAACTAATAACAAACAAAAACAGGGCCTCTTCACGAAGCTCAAGAGGAAGAACAGACTTCTCTATCTGCGGGTGCTCAGGCAGACCGATTCACCGGAGAAGATCGCTCTCGGTGCGGCGATAGGGGTTGCATCGGGGATACTCCCGACCTTCGGCTTCGGCGCACTCCTCGCCCTCGGGATATCGTATGTTGTAGGTGCGAACAAGGTTGCTTCCGTCCTCGGGAGTTTTATCATGAACCCGATTACCACCCCCTTCTTCTGGAGTCTCAGTACGACGGTGGGGGGGATCATCTTCTGGGAGGATTGGGGATCGATAGTTTCCACCGTCAATAATCACGACGTCTTCGGCGGCGTGAAGTGGGCGCTGGTCATCTTTCTTTCGGGGAATATCATCGTTTCACTCTGCTTCGCCTTTGCATCCTACTTCATTGTCAAGGCACTGATAATTCGACACAGGGAGAAAAAGCTTGCAAAGAAGAGGATGCAGATCAGCGGCTCCAGGTTGAAGTGATGCGTGGCTGATGATAAAGACGGTCGGGCAGGTTGTTATTGAAAACGGGTGGTTTTCCCCTCCTTCTCCGCCTTCTTCTGAAGATAGATGAAGATGGCGTAACCACAGACCACGACACCGATTACGAAGAGCCAGCCGAAGGTGTTATCCGCCAGAATGGAAATATCCACATTACCCCTCCTTCCTGTTTTCTTTCCCCCGCTCGGTGACAAGGACCTTGCAGGTAAAGTAGATGAACCCGCCCCAGATGATGGTGCACATGGTGAGCATCATCAGGATGGTTGAGAGGTCTATCCCGCCGGGGATGAATTCAACGGGCCTGGTATCGGGGATGAGATGGGGGAAGCCCGGGACCCTTGCCTGAAGGGTCTGGAGGAGGGTAATGAGAAAGAGGAGGAAGACGAATACCGGTACCGCATACTTCAGCCAGGCCATGCCCCTCCTCCCGAGCTTGAGAACGGCGTTCTTGTTTATCTCCTCAAACCCCTTCTCCTTCATGAACCACCCCACCGCGATGATGGAGATTAACCCGTAAATGGGGAGGGCAAGCTGCCCTATGATGACATCCATCTTGTCGAGGAGGGCCAGCTTATCACCCAGTCCCCCCATAACGAAGCCATTGATGAGAAAGGGGAGTCCCAGAAGCCAGAGGATGACACCCGTAACCAGCGCGCTCTTCTTCCGATGCCACCCCAGCTCCTCATCGAGCCACGCCACGGACGGCTCCTGAATGCTGATGGCGGATGAGAGGGCGCCGAAGGTGAGAAGGAGGAAGAATATCCCGCCGAAGAACCAGCCGGCAGGCATCTTCTGGAAGAGCTCGGGGAGGACGAGGAAGGTGAGCCCTATACTGCTCTCCCCCGCTACGGCACTCCCCATCCCCAGGGCGAAGGCCGCCGGAAAGATGGCGAACCCCGCGAGGAGGGATGATGAGGTATTCCCCAGGGAGACGGCGATGGCGTTCCGGGGGATACCCCAGCCGTCCTTCAGGTATGAGCCGTAGATAATCATGGCCCCCATTCCCAGGCTGAGGGTGAAGAATATCTGGCCGAGGGCGGCGATCCAGGTAGCCGGGTCGATGAGATACTCCCATCTCGGCCTCATGAAGAACTCCACCCCCGCGGCGGCGCCGGGGAGGGTGAGGGAGCGGACGACGACGATGAGGAGGAGGATGAAGAGGGTGGGGATCATGAACTTGCACGCCCTCTCGATACCCTTCTTCACGCCCATAGCCAGGATGGTGCTTGTGATAATGACGACACCGGCGTGAATGATGAATATCCAGGGGCTTGCGAGGAACTTCAGGAAGAACTCCATGGTGTTGATCCCATAGTAGAGCCTGAATACCGAGGCGATGACAAAGAAGACCACCCATGAGGTGACCACCGCATAGTAGGCGTAGAGGAAGAAGGGGCCCGCCACCCCCCACGCGCCGACCGCCCTTCCACGGGGGAACCCGATCCTTTCGAAGGCCCCTATGGGGTCCCTCCTGGTATGGCGGCCGACAACCCACTCCGACATCATCCCGAAGAGGGCAACACCCAGCAGGAGGATGAGATAGGGGATGAGGAAGCTGCCGCCGCCGTGACTCCCCACCAGATAGGGGAACCGCCAGATGTTGCCGAGTCCCACCTCGGTTCCTATCATCGCGAGGAGCATCCCCACATGGGTGTTCCATGTCTCTCTGCCGTTATTCACAAGAGCCTCTTTTCCTTTACAGCCAATGGTCATTGTAAGAGTATATATTTGTTTAAAAGAAGTCAAGAATGACCGACAGAGCCGCATAAGTTCCAGTGCCGGAATTGCGGATGTCAGAATAAGAAGCTATACGGCAACCGGCGCATGGAACCACTGACTGCACTTTAAATCCATTTTGTCTCTGCTCCCATCCGGTTTATCCGTACATGGAGGTCTTAGCGATGTTTGTGTCCGTTCCTTAATGTCAAAACATTAACGCTTCAAGTGTGTTTTCGTATGTGTGATTGACAGAGCAGGGGGGAAGATCGGTGGCAGGGAGTTGTTTGCTTGCGCTATTTGGCCGGGTTACTGATGCCGAAGAAGTGCAGCACACTTCTTGCAAAAATAAATAGCTTTGGAAAAGGGAGGGCGCCAAGGGTTAATCCCTGGGTTAAGTCGACTATTTCTCATGTATAAGGTTTTTTTCGCTATTGTAATTATCCCTTAAACCGTGCTATAGGAAAAGGGATAAAGACTGGAGAATTATTTATAACACTTGATTATAGAGGAGGGGAGGAGTGTGGAAAAATACAAGGACTTAATCAAGAAAGCTGCACAGTTTGTAGAGAAGCAAAAGGGTGCTTGGGACCACTCCAGGTGGCAGGCGTTTCTGTCAGATACCGAGAAGATGGGCGGTACGATGAATGAGGAGATGCAGCGCTACCTTGGCGCGGTAACGGAATCGATGAAGAAGTTCTATGAACACACCGCGGGTACCAGGAAGAAAATGACGGGAACTGTCTCTGATCAGGTGGCAAGGTTTGTGGATAAGACCAAGGGGAAATGGGAGCACCTGGAGTGGGAAAAGTTTGTGAAGGACATTCAAAAGAAGGGCACTGATATAACCGAGAGTAACAGGGCGCACCTTGGAGGGATCCTTGAGGCCGCAAAGAAGTTTTATCATTCACTGCCAAGGACCATTCAGAGAGAGGCAAGTGAAGCGGAAGTCATTAAGGCGCCGGAAGCCCTTGAAGTGCCAACAGAACCGCAAGAAAAAACAGTGAGGAAACCGACAAAACCGGCAGCTAAAAAGGTTACGAAACCAAAAACACCGAAGAAAGAGGGAACACCCTCAAAGACCACGTCGACGAAGAAGGCCCGACCTGAAAAGAGTAAAGGAACGAGGGTGACGAAGAGTGCGAAGACTGCAAAGACTACTTCTCCGAAGAAAAAGGCCGCCGCCGAAGGGAAGGCAAAGACCACGGCTGCAAAGACGACTTCTCCAAAGAAGCAGACAGCCAAGAAAACTACGAGTACAAAGCCCGCCGCCAAGGGCGCCGTAAAGGGCAAGGGTGCTTCTGCCGGTAAAAAAAAATAATAGAAGAGACGTGTGGAGCCAGGCTTAACCGGAGTGTCAGGAGGTACTCACAACCTGCTGACCTCATCAAACGGTTCCAGAAGCGATGTGTCGCACTCTTTGTTCCCCTCTATCCCACGCCGCTACAACCTCCTTACGTTTGACACGAGAATAGTGAAAGGTGTAGATTACACTCAACTCTGAACGCAGAGAGAGGTCTTTGACCATGATAAACCACAAGCTGGTGTTGCCGGAGCACCTCAACCATTACGGCTACCTCTTCGGCGGTTATCTCCTCCACTGGGTGGACGAGTACGCCTATATCACGGCGAACCTCGATTTCCCCGGCCATCGGTTCGTTACCATCGGGCTCGATAACGTAGTCTTCAGGAAGAGCATTCGCCTGGGGTCGGTTCTCAAGTTCGATATCAACCGTTCACGGCTGGGAAAAACTTCGGCGGGCTACAATGTCAGGGTCTTCAGCGACTCCATCGAGTCGGGCAGGGAGGAGCTTGTCTTCGACACCAATATTACCTTCGTCAACGTCGATGAAGAGGGGGGGAAGCAGGCCATTCGAGAGGAACGGGGGACATCTCACGGATAGCGGATGTTCCGTAGGGAGGTCGCCGTACGGTTTGCGTCGTAGGGGGGCTGCGCAGCATAGCGGTACTATGAGAGTATAATGTGCAGGAGGTTTATATCATGCTCTTTGCGATGATATGGAGAGACGGACCGGAGGGGAAGGAGAAAAGGAGACTCTACAGAGAGGGGCACATCGAGAGGCTTGAAAAGCTGGAAAGGGAGGGGAGGCTCGTCCTTGCAGGCCCCTTTGCCGACGGGAGCGGGAGCCTCATCGTCTTTGAGGCCGACTCAGCCGAGGATGCAACCGCCTTTGCAGCGGGGGACCCTTACGTACGGGAGGGGGTCTTTGAGAGTCACGAGGTGAGGCCCTTCAAGCAGGTCTTCCCGAAGTAACCGTTCTCAGGCCGCAACGTGAAGACGCGCGGGAAAAAAGATAATACTGCTGTCTACAACAGTATGGTAACGAAAACGTGCGGGCAGGTTTTTTTCAGACATCACCCGAATTCGGGTCTGTAGAGAAGAACGTCGAGGAGGTTGTGGAGCGGCTCAGGAAGGTCTCCGCCGACCTCGTCGTCCTCCCCGAGCTCTTCTCCACCGGCTACCGGTTCACATCGAAGAGGGAGCTCGCCTCGCTCGCCGAGGAGGCGCCCGGCGGCTTTACGGTTAAGAGACTGGCCGAAGTTGCGAAGAGGAGAAGGCTCTTCATCGTCGCCGGAATCGCCGAAAAGAGTGGCCGTGCCCTCTATAACTCTTCTGTCCTCGTGGGGCCGAAGGGTCTGGCGGGTCGCTACCGGAAGCTCCACCTCTTCTGGAACGAGAAGCGCCTCTTCACCCCCGGCAACCTCCCCCTTGAAGTCTACAGCCTCGGCAGGAGACTCGGAGGGGCGCGCGTCGGGATGATGATCTGCTTCGACTGGCTCTTCCCCGAGGCGGCGAGGACGCTGGCCCTGAAGGGGGCCGATATCGTCTGCCACCCGTCCAACCTCGTTCTCCCCCACTGCCCCCAGGCGATGATTACCCGGTCCATCGAGAACAGGCTCTATGCTATTACGGCGAACAGGGTCGGCTGGGAGGAGAGGGTGAAGGGTGAGAGACTCAGATTCATCGGCCAGAGCCAGGTTGTTGCCCCGAACGGTACACTCCTCTGCCGGGCATCCGGCCATAAGGAGGAGACAAGGGTGATGGAAATGGATATCAAGCTTGCACGGGACAAGAAAATCACCCCGCTTAACAACATCTTTAACGACAGGCGGGGGGAGTTCTACGAAGTGTAATCAAGCAGATTATTTATGAAACTCAAGGCCGACTTTCATCTGCATACAAGCGAAGACCCCTATGACAGCAACATTTCTTATACTGCAAGGGCACTGATTGACACGGCTGCTGCAAGGGGTTTTGATGTCCTTGCCATTACAAACCACAATACTATCACCCGCGGCGATTCCTTAAAGGATTACGCTTTCAAGAGAGGGATACTATTAATCCCGGGGATAGAGCTTACCGTTCAGGGGAGACACATCGTCCTGCTCAATTTCAGTGATTCAGAGGTTGGAAGAATAAAAACCGTTGATGACATAAAGAGGTTAAAAGGCCGGAACAGGTTGGTGATAGCGCCGCACCCCTTCTTCCCCTGTTCACATTCTCTCAAGAATCGGTTAGAGGAGAACCTGGAGGTCTTTGATGCCCTGGAACTGACAAGCCTCTATTTCAGCTGGGCAGATTTTAACGGCAAGGCAAGGAGAACGGCCGGACGATCCGGTCTTCCCCTTATAGGATCATCGGATACACACTATCTATCACAGTTAGGGTCAACATACTCCCTCATTGAGGCAGAAAAGGATGTTCAATCTGTTATTCAAGCCGTAAAGGAAGGGAGGTTTGAGGTTGTCACTCACCCTCTGGCCTTCAACCTAAAGAACATAAAGATGGCCCTCCATTTCACCCCCTTTATACCAAAGATATGGTATAAAGGTCTCCACCGTTGCTCCTCAACGATGAAGCGTTTCCGGCTTTAGCCGGGGTGTCGGACACCGGGGCCTCATCCGGTGTATGAAATTATTGCCGTTCCAAGACTCCTTCCAACACTTCTCCTATGCCCTTACAAGGTGTTGATTGCTGTGATAGAACGACGTTTGACACATCACTCTTCCCTGTAGTATAAATAAGCCCGTACCCACCAGATATCAGGATAATTCTTCTCGTTATTATACAGTGGCGGTATAATAATGCTCTCAATGATATTACACGGCAAAACAGGCCTTTTTGTACTGCTTTTTAGTATAACACAAGGGTGTAGGAAGCACCTTTTTTGAATAAAAAACGCGTC
>JBHHXU010000026.1:0-10742 GCA_046757185.1 Thermodesulfobacteriota bacterium | reverse complement strand
AGAGGGAACGTTTTGACGCCTCGGTCAAGGCGGTCACGGCTATGGTTATTGAGACCGGTCTGTAAGGGGCCACTCGATAAAAGGGCCGGAGAGGTGCAGGAGATATGAAGATAACCCTCGGACAGAAGAAGCTCCAGAGCGAGTTTGTACAGAAGGTCGAGAGGATCAGCGGCGAATCGCTGGCAAACTGCTATCAGTGCGGCAACTGCACCGGCGGATGCCCCGTCTCCTTCGAGATGGACTACGGTCCCAGCCAGATAATCAGGCTTCTCCAGCTTGGTGATGAGGAGACGATCAAAGATGCGAACTCCATGTGGGTCTGTGTCGGCTGCCTCCAGTGCTATTCACGGTGCCCCAAGTGTGTGAGCGCGGCAAATATTCTGGAGGCGCTGAGGCTTATGTCGCTCCGGAGCGGGGAGGACAGGGAAGAGGTCGAGGAGCTTCCTATGCCGCTGCTGAAGAGGGCGCCCCAGCAGGCGGTTGTCTGTGGCTTCAGGAAGTTCGTTGCCTGAAAAGGCCGGCACGCTTTTTCTGGCCGAAATTATAATACTTTAATTATTAAGCAGTTATGATAATTCCTTACTATCCAGGATGCACTCTTAACACCGTGGCGAAGGTTTTTGAGACCTCCGCGCTGGAGTCGGCCCTATCCCTCGGTTTTGAACTGAAGGAGCTTGACCGGTGGAACTGCTGCGGGGCATCATTCCCTCTTACCCCCGACAACATCATGGGGCTGACCGCCCCGACAAAGGTGCTTGCAAACGCCCGGAAGGAGGGCGATGCGGTAACGACCCTCTGCTCCGTCTGTTACAATGTCCTGAAGAGGACCAACGGGGTGGTGAGAGACGACAAGGAGAGGAGGGGTGTCCTCAACGATTTTATGGAGGAGGAATATGACGGCGGTATAGATGTCGTACACTTTCTCGAGGTCCTGAGGGACAGGGTGGGTTTTGAGAAGATCAAGGAATCGGTTACGAGGCCGTTGAAGGGTATAAAAGCGGGCGCCTACTACGGCTGTATGCTCCTGCGTCCCTTCGAAGAGATGGGCATAGATAATGCGGAGGCCCCTACGATACTGGAGGAGCTCCTCAAGACCCTGGGATGTAAACCCGTCGATTTCCCCAACAAGATCGAGTGCTGCGGCGCCCACCTCGCCATGGGGAACGAGGATGTGGTGGTGCGGCTCTCCGGCAATGTCATGACCTCGGCACTCACCGAAGGCGCAGAGGTAATCGTCACGAGCTGTCCCCTCTGTCAGTACAACCTCGAAAAGAGCCAGAAGAGGCTCATCAAGGAGGTCTCCGGCTACAGGGAGCTCCCCATCGTCTACTTTACCCAGATGCTGGGGCTTGCCCTCGGACAGCCTGATGATATGCTCGGCTTTGAACAGAATGAGTGGGATGTACGACCGCTTTTGAAGGAGAGGGAGGTCTGAGATGTCAAGGTTAGGGGTTTTTGTCTGTCAGTGCGGCAACAACATAGCCGCTACCGTCGATACTGAGAAGGTGTCGGAGGAGATGAAGAAGATGCCTGGTGTTGTCTATACGGGCGATTATAAGTTCATGTGCTCCTCGCCCGGTCAAGAGACGCTCAGGGGTATTGTTAAGGAGCACAACCTCGACGGCGTTATCGTCTCGGCCTGTTCACCCCATATGCATGAAAAGACCTTCAGGAAGGCGTGTCAGTCCGCCGGTCTTAATCCGTATAAGTGTGAGATAGCCAACATCCGGGAGCAGTGCTCCTGGGTCCACCCCGACAAGACGAAAGAGATAGGAACCGCAAAGAGTATCGATCTGACAAGGATGACCATCGAACGGCTCAAGAAGAACAGACCCCTGACGAAGATAAAGATACCCGTGAAAAAGAAGGCCCTGGTCATCGGGGGCGGTGTGGCGGGCATACAGGCGGCTCTCGATATCGCCGAAGGGGGCATGGGGGTCATACTCGTCGAGAAGGAGCCGTCTATCGGCGGCAATATGGCCCGCCTTTCGGAGACCTTCCCCACCATGGACTGCTCTCAGTGTATCCTGACGCCGAAGATGGTCGAGGCTGAGCTCCATGAAAATATCACTATCTACACCTGGAGCGAGGTGGAGAAGGTGGACGGCTATATCGGCAATTTTTCCGTCCAGATACGGAAGAAGGCGAAGTATGTGATCGATGATCTCTGCACCGGGTGCGGTGAATGTATAGAGAAGTGCCCCTTCAAGGCGGAGAGTGAATTCGAGCTCGGCCTCACCAAACGTAAGGTCATCTACACCCCCTTCCCGCAGGCGGTGCCGAATATCCCGGTCATCGATGCCGCCAACTGTGTGAAGATACAGAAGGACAAGTGCGGCGCCTGTGCGATCGTCTGTGGTCCCGACTGTATCGACTTCAAACAGGAGGACGAGATCGTCACTGAAGAGGTGGGGGCCATCGTTGTCGCCACCGGCTATGAGCTGATGCCCAATGAGAAGTTTGGCGAGTACGGCTACGGCAAGATAAAGGATGTCATCAACGGCCTCCAGTTCGAGCGTCTTGCCTCCTCCTCCGGCCCGACGGGTGGTGAGATCAGGAGACCCTCGGACGGGAAGGTCCCGGAGAATGTCGTCTTCATCCAGTGCGCCGGTTCGAGAGATGAGAAGAGGGGGGTTGCCTACTGTTCCAAGACCTGCTGTATGTATACGGCCAAACATACCATGCTCTACAAGCATAAGGTCCTCAGCGGCCAGGCCTATGTCTTCTATATGGACATCAGGTGCGCCGGGAAGCGGTACGAAGAGTTTGTAAGACGTGCCATCGAGCACGAGGGGGCCATGTATCTCCGGGGACGCGTATCGAGGGTCTACGAGAAGGACGGCAAGGTTATGGTCCAGGGGTCAGATACCCTGAGCGGGAACCAGGTCGAGGTGGAGGCGGATATGGTCGTCCTCGCAACGGCGATGGTGGCGCGGAAGGGCGCCGATAACCTGGCCCAGAAGCTGGGAATAGGGTACGACAAATACCGGTTCTACAATGAGTACCATCCGAAGCTCCGTCCCGTCGAGACCGTTACGGCAGGTATCTTCCTCGCCGGGACCTGTCTCGGGCCGATGGATATTCCCGACTCGGTCAGCATGGGGAGTGCGGCGGCAAGCAAGGCCCTCGCCCTCTTCTCTTCGGATGAGATGGAGAGAGAACCCATAACCGCCACGGTCAATAAGACGACGTGCAATGCCTGCTGGGACTGCCTCCATGCCTGCCCCTACACCGCCATCGAACGGGAGGGGGTAAAGGACAGGCAGGGGAATGTGATACGGCTCCTCGCGAAGGTGAACGACGGCCTCTGTCAGGGGTGCGGCGTCTGTGTCGCCGCCTGCAGGAGCAAGTGTATCGACCTCCAGGGGTACACCGACGAACAGGTCTACGCGGCAATTAATGCATATTAGCGATATATAGAATATTTTGTATATACAGGTACTTACAGTAATATTGTTAGAGGCTATATAACTTATGGAAGCGAGCCCGGAAAAAACGGATAGCACGGAACAGGAAGTGCCGTGGGAGCCGAAGATAACGGCCTTTGTCTGCAACTGGTGCACCTACGCCGGGGCGGACCTGGCCGGCACCAGTAGGATGGAGTACCGGCCCAATGTGAGGATCATCAAGCTCCCGTGTACGGGGCGCATCGACCCCCTCTTCATCATCAAGGCATTTGAGCGTGGTGCTGACGGAGTTCTCGTCTCGGGCTGTCATCCCGGCGACTGTCACTACACGACGGGGAACTACCACGCTCGCCGAAGGTGGATTGCCTTTAACAGCCTCATGGAGTTTGTCGGCATCGATCTGCGGCGCCTCCAGTTTTCATGGGTTTCGGCTTCGGAGGCGATAAAGTGGGTCGATCTGATTAACGGCCTGACAACAGAGGTGAAGGAACTCGGTCCTTTTGCCGAGTATAAAGGTCTCTAGAGGGTAGGAGAGGCATGGAGAAGGAACTACAGGAGAAGGCGAAGGAGCTCCTCGAGAAGGGGGAGGTCAAGGTCGTCATCGGTTACGGGTGGAACAGGAGAAAGACCATGACCACCCCGGTCTTTATCACCCGTCCCGAGGATGTGGAAAAACTCGTCTTCAACCCCCTCTGCGTCAACAACCTTTCACTCTACCTCACACGGCAGTACAAGGATATTCAGGCCATGGGTCGGCCTGCAATCGTAGCGAAAGGGTGCGATATCAGGACGATTGCCGTTTTGATAGCGGAGGGGCAGGTGGCGCGGGACGGTGTAGTGATTATCGGTGTTGCCTGCAACGGTGTTGTCTATAAGCAGGAATTGTGGAAGGGTGAGCTGAGCCCCGATATTATGCCAACCAAGTGCCACAACTGTGATGTCAAGAACCCCCATATCGCCGACCATATCGTGGGTGAAGCAATTGACTTCGTGCCCCCCGATGAGCCGTCGGGAATGGTCTATGACAAGATAAACGAGCTCGATAAGCAGGGGGATGGTGAGCGGTGGGGTTTCTGGATGGAGCACTTCACGCGGTGCATCAAGTGTTACGCGTGCAGCAAGATATGTCCCCTCTGTTACTGCGAGCGGTGTATCGTTGAGAAGAACATGCCCCAGTGGATCGAGACCTCCGCCCACCCGAAGGGGAACCTCGCATGGAATCTGATACGGGCGATGCATCTTGCGGGCCGGTGCACCTTCTGCGGCGAGTGTGAGCGGGCGTGTCCGGTCGATATCCCCCTCAACCTGGTCAACCAGAAGCTGGCAACCGTTATCAATGATGCCTTTGAGTACAAATCGGGTTACGACGAGAATGAGCATCCGCCACTCATCGTCTACAACCCCGACGATAAGGAGAACTTTATAAAATAGTGTCCCCCACTTTCGGGAGAATAGAGGTAATAAAGAAGAGCATATATGTCACAGAGATACCTCAAGAAGGAAAACCTCAATAAGTTGATAGAAGCCTTCACCGGTAGTGGAGGGGTTTTTACGGCGCCAACGCTTGACGGCAAGCAGGTATTCTACAGCCCCGTCTCTTCAGCTGAGGAGATGACCTCCGACTACATCGTGCCGAAGAATTCCCACAAGGAGCATCTCTTCCCCCAGACGGAGGTTGTCGCCACCTATACGATAAACAGGGACTCCGTCGATGTGGAGGGGGTGAATCTTGACCCGCCGGAGACGGTCATCTTCGGGATAAGGCCGTGTGATGCCGCGAGTGTCGCTTCATTGAGGTCGATCTTTACCTGGGACTTCATCGATACCTTCTATACGAAACGTGAAGAGAAGACCCTTTTTATCGGCGTCGCCTGCACGGCGGCCGATGACAGCTGCTTCTGTACAACCGTCGGCGTAAAACCGGACAGCCCGGAGGGGAGTGACCTCCTCTTGAAGGAGACGGAGGGGGGGGGCTACCTGGTCGATGTCGTGACCGACCGCGGGAAGGAGTTTGTCGGGCGGTTCAAGGAGGTATTCACCGATGTCCCGAAGGGGGTGGAACCGAAGGAGATCGTTGATGTGGCGCCCATCGAGGGGATAGTGATAGAAAAGATTCATGAATATCTCAAGAATACCGGCCATTATGAGGAAAACGACCTCTGGGCCAAGCTTTCAGGGAAGTGTATGGGGTGCGGCGCATGCACCTTCGGCTGCCCCACCTGCCACTGTTTCGATATCATCGACGAGGGTACGGCCTATGGCGGTGAACGGCGGAAGAACTGGGACGCCTGTCAGATGGATTTCTTTACCCTCCATGCGGCCGGCCATAACCCGAGGGAGACCCAGTTCAAGCGGTGGCGGAACCGGTTCATGTGCAAGTTCAACTACTACCCGAACAAGTTTACCTCAAAGGGGTGTGTCGGATGCGGGAGGTGCATCCGTGTCTGTCCGGTAAGGCTCGATATTACCGAGGTGATGGAGAGGCTCTCCCGCCAGTGAGGCGTCTCCTTTCACCGTAAATAAAGAGGAAGGCAAAAAGGACAATGGATAATCTCTATCTCCCCCACCTGACAACCATAGAGGATATCTATGAGGAGACCCCTGATACGAGAAGCTACAAGCTCGTCTTCAAGGACCCCGAGGTGAGGGACAGCTTTGATTTCAAGACGGGTCAGTTCGGTCTCTATTCGGCCTTCGGCGCCGGTGAATCCACCTTCTGTATCGCCTCTTCTCCCACACGAAAGGGGTATATCCAGTGCACCTTCCGGAATGTGGGGAGGGTCACCTCTGCCCTTGCAGACCTGACCATCGGGGATACGGTTGGTTTCAGGGGGCCTTACGGGAACTGGTTCCCCATCGATGAGTGGGAGGGGAAAAACCTCCTCTTCATAGCGGGGGGCATCGGGCTCCCGCCGGTCCGCTCCGTCATCTGGAACTGTCTCGATATGCGGGAGCGGTTCAAGGACATCACCATCGTCTACGGCGCCCGGACGGTAGGTGACCTCGTCTACAAGAACGAGCTCGAACACTGGGACGAGAGGGAGGATGTCAACCTCATACAGGCGGTTGATCCGGGGGGTGAAACCGAGGAGTGGAAGGGAAAGGTCGGTTTTGTACCTACCGTTCTCGAGGAGGCTGCGCCATCGGCAAACAACGCCATCACCGTTACCTGCGGTCCCCCGATAATGATCAAGTTTGTGCTCAATGCCCTCGGGAACCTCGGCTTCACCGACGACCAGGTCTATACAACCCTTGAGAACAAGATGAAGTGCGGTGTCGGCAAGTGCGGGAGGTGTAACGTGGGTGATATCTATATCTGCAAGGAGGGGCCGGTCTATACCTCCGGCGAGATAAAAAAGATGTATAACGACTTTTAGGCAGTTTCAGGGACAGTCCCGATTCTACGTCTTTGCCCGTAAATCCGGGACAGTCCCTATAGAAAGGAGTTCTACCATGGCAGATAAACCGATTAAACCTCTGGCGACAGGCGACAAGACGATTACGCCGAAGGATGCCAGGATGATCCCCATACACATCATGGGGAGGGAGTATATGGTTCCCGAGTCCCTCACCATCCTGAAGGCGACCGAGTACGCGGGATACCGGTACTACCGTGGCTGTGGCTGTCGCGGCGGCATCTGCGGCGCCTGCGGCACCTACTACCGCTTCATCGGTGATTACCGTTTGAAGACGGGGCTCGCCTGTCAGACGGTGGCCCAGCCCCATATGGTCATCGTACAGTTGCCCTTCTTCCCGGCAAACAGGCCGGAGTATACTCTCGAGGAGATGACCGGCGACCCCCATGAGGAGTTGAGGGGCCTCTATCCCGAGGTATTCAAGTGCGTAGGTTGCGGCACCTGTACGCGGACCTGCCCCATGAATATCGATGTAATGGACTATATAGCCCTCATGAAGAGAGGCGACCTCAAGGGGGCGGCCGAGGAGAGCTTCGATTGTGTCATGTGCGGCCTCTGCGCGAACCGGTGTCCGGCGCAGATATCGCAGTTTACCGCGGCCATGTTCGTGAGGCGGCTTTACGGGAGGTATATCGTTCCCACGGCTGAGCATCTGAAGAAGCGTGTCGAAGAGGTGAAGAGCGGAAAGTACAGCAAGGTGCTCGACGGCCTCTCCTCCCTGAAGCCTGATGAGTTGCGTAAGCTCTACGTCGACAGGGAGCGTGAGCCCGATATGTCGGAGCCGGGCAAGTGGTTGCCCAACGATAAGACCAACCTCTAGACAATTATAAAGAGGTGATGGAGGCGTGATGGAAGGTTACCTGCCGGAATTACAGGAGATTATAAAGAAGGTCGAGGCCACCAGGCCGGTGCGGGTGGAGATGGCAAAGAAAAATGAGCACTTTCCCGCTCTCACCATGGACCAGCGCACCGAGTGGCTTTCGAAGTACCACCCCGACTATAAATCGGATGGTCGGAGGGCGGTCAGGGTCGGTCCGAACAAGGGGGATGTCTTCCCGGAGGAGGTCTCCGACCTTCTCGAGTCGAAGAGCAGGATCGACGCAAAGAAGATAAAGCTTGATAAGCCCGACTATGAGACCGACGTTCTCGTCATCGGAGGGGGCGGCGGCGGAACGGCGGCTGCGCTGATGGCGCAGCAGGCGGGACACAAGGTAATCATCTCAACGAAACTGAGGCACGGCGACTCCAATACGGTCATGGCCGAGGGGGGAATCCAGTGCGCCGACCAGGAGTGCGACTCTCCCTACTACCACTACCTCGACGTCATAGGGGGAGGCCACTTCAGCAACCAGCCCGATCTGGCGGCGGCCCTTACCAACGACGCGCCCCTTGTCATAGAGTGGCTTGAAAGTCTCGGGATGATGTTTGACAAGCATCCCGACGGGAGGATGCAGGTCCGTCACGGCGGCGGAACGTCGCGGAAGAGGATGCATTCAGCCGGCGACATGACGGGCGCCGAGATCATGCGGGTGGTGAGGGATGAGGCGAGGAACCGGTATGCCGACATCAAGGCAATGAAATATACCCCCGCCGTTGAGCTTCTCCTCGATGAGGATGGCAACTGCGGGGGGGCGATCCTCTTCAACTTGGAATCGAAGGAGTACTATGTCGTCAGGGCGAAGGCGACCGTCCTCGCCACGGGCGGCTTCGGCAGGCTCCATATACAGGGTTTTCCCACGACCAATCACTACGGGGCAACAGCGGACGGTATCGTCATGGCCTATCGTGCCGGGGTCGGCCTGCGGGACCTCGATTCGACCCAGTACCATCCGACCGGTGCGATCTATCCGGAGCAGAACGTTGGCCTTCTCATTACCGAGAAGGTGCGGGGGCTCGGCGCCCAGCTGCTGAACTGTGAGGGTGAGCAGTTCTGCTTCCCCCTCGAACCGAGGGACGTGGAGTCGGCCTGTGTCATACGGGAGTGTACAGAGGTCGGCAAGGGGGTTATGACCCCCGTGGGGCGCGTTGGTGTCTGGCTCGACTCCCCCATGATCGACCTCCTCCACGGCGAGGGGACGGTACGGAAGGAGCTCCCGGCGAAGTTCATACAGTTCCAGCGGTACGGTATCGATATCAGCAAAGTCCCCATGCTCATCTACCCGACCCTCCACTACCAGAACGGAGGCGTCAAGATAAACGGCAAGGGTGAGACGACCGTCGGGGGTCTCTTCGCCGCGGGCGAGCTTACCGGCGGGGTTCACGGCAGGAACAGGCTCATGGGGAACTCCCTCCTCGATGTCCTCGTCTTCGGACGTAGGGCGGGCGCGGGCGCCGCCGCCTACGCAAGCAATGGGGGTGGAAAAGGGAAGTTGAGTCTGAAGCACGTGGTGGAGTTCGAGAAGGAGCTGAAGGATGCCGACATCAAGAAGCCGTCCGTCGGTCCCATCATCCTCCCCGACTACACACCGGACCATGTAAAGGCGAGGCAGTGGGCATAGGCGCTCCAGACATTATTTTCATCGATCCCGTGCAGTGTTAATCGAGACGGTAGGATAGACCGATTCACCTCCACGTTACATTACACCATTAAGGAGGTAGTGTCATGAAACGCCTCTTTATCTCTTTAGCACTCCTCTCGCTCATCCTATCTTCCCCATCCCCGGCAAAGGGTGAGGGGGAGGTCGTGACTGCCGTACCGGGTAGTGACGGAATCCAGCGAGTGGAGATACTCGCCGGCAGCTACTTCTTCAAACCGGATCACATCGTTGTCAAGGTCAACCTTCCCGTTGAACTGTCGGTCAGGAAGGAGAGGGGCATCACCCCTCACAACATCGTGATAGACGAGCCCGACCTGGGTCTTGACATTAACGAGTCTCTCAGTACCAAACCAACAGTGCTCCGCTTTACACCGGAAAAGACGGGTCGTTATACCTATCTTTGCGACAAGAAACTCCTCTTCTTCAAGAGCCACAGGAAAAAGGGGATGGAAGGTATTCTTGAAGTAGTAGAATAACCATGATTCTGGCTGCCGCCCTCCTCCTCGCATTGGCATCACAGAACGGCGATATTATTTCAACGGCAATTGAACGGTACGGCGCCGTTGATTCCTACCAGGTGACATTACGTTCGCGGAGCAGCGACACCTACGAAGTCATCCGATACTACTATAAAAGGCCCGGTTTTGTGAGGATGGAGTTTGTTACCCCTCACAAGGGGGCCGTCCTTGTCTATGACCCCTTAAAGAAAGTGGTCGCCCTCCGTCCCTTCGGCTTTTTCAGGCCCTTCGTTCTGAGGCTCGACCCCGACAACCGTCTTGTCAAGAGTTCGAAGGGGCACAGGGTAGACCAATCGGATATCGGTTTTCTCCTCGGTCTGGCGCGGGAGCTTCAGGCAGACGGCGCCACCGAGATGGTGGGGGAGGAGGCGGTCAACGGGAGGGAGGCCTTGCATGTTCGCGTCACAGGAAAAGATGACACTGTGGTGAGGGGTGAGATTAACGGGTACTCCATCTGGCTTGACAGGGAACTCATGTTCCCGATAAAGGTCATCTCCTATGACAGTGATGGTGAGGTTATAGAAGAGGTGCTTATGGACGACCTTGAGGTTAATCCGAAGCTTTCTGAGGATTCTTTTCTCTTTAAATAGAAAATACGATGACGGAAATACATTGATTCCTCACTATGAAGGACATGAACCAGGACATGAAGTATATCACCTCGTCACGGTGTGACACTGTTTACTTCAAATCAATTTTCCGTGATCTTCGGTGGGTTCAATGGCCATTCTTTATCTGACCGACGTTGGCTGAACGGGCGAAACATGAAGGGTTCAACGAAGATGCATCGTGGTTTTTAGTGCCTGTCTGCGTGCCCCTCACAGGGAGGCGTAGTACTGGGATATTTTATGAGGGCCGTTACCT
>JBHHXU010000025.1:0-10969 GCA_046757185.1 Thermodesulfobacteriota bacterium | reverse complement strand
AGGGTGCGTACAAACCACCTAAAGAGGGTTGGGATGGCGATATCCGAAGGGTTGCGGCCCGAGGGGACGGCAGCCGGGAGGGTATCAGGCAGAACAGTCCGGCGGATTGGTGGAAAGCTGTTCGATGCAGCGCCCTTTTTCTGTATCTGAGGGGGGGCAGCTGTTTCAATCGACCCTTTCCAGCTCGACCTCCATCTCTGTTACATCACCGCTCCGTACTGAGACCCTCTCCCTGACTGTCTGATAATCCTTGTGTCGTAAGGTAACGCTATGGACGCCCGGCTCGATTGCAACCTCCAGGGGGGTGAGCCCATAATAGACATCTCCAATATAGACCTTTGAGCGGGAGGGCTCGGTCGTGATGACGAGCCTGCCGTCTCCACGACGGATGATGGATTCCTTCTCCTCCCCTGTAACTTCCTGCGACGACGATGGGCCCGGTGTCGGAAGGTTCGCAATAAGTTCAGCGACGCTCTCCCTTACGACTCTGCTCAGCGTATTGGAGATATAGAGACCGATTGTCTTTCTACTGTTCCCCATGACACCCGCGTACCGGTCGTCTTTTACGGCGAAACTTTTTTCCCAGAGCACCTCCCCGCTCTCCCGGTCAACCAGTCTGTTCTCGACCTCTATAGCAATCTCATCCCTCGGGCCGATAGTGAGGGCAAACTGTTTCACCCTGCCGCTCAGTAGGTACCCTTTCCAGTCGTGGGCCTCCTTCCCCGTCATCCAGTCGATGACATGAAAACCGGCGACGGCAAGTTCCCTCTTCATGGCCTCGGTAACGAGTGCGGCCACCTCCCCCTCAATGATAAGCTTGTCACCGTGGAGACCGACGACGGGGGATGAGATCGTCCCCAGGTATCGCGGGTTATCTGTCCCCCGCGTGTCCTCGTAGGGGGCGATGAAGATGGTCCCGGCGCCTTTTATCTGAGTCTCCGGGGGAGGGGGGGTATACTCCACCTGTAAGGGGCCGGCACACCCGGCCACACTCCAGAGAAAAGGTATGAAGAGGGTATAGAGGAGATACTTCATCTTTACGTTCAATGTATGGATTGTCTCCCTCTCGCGGGAAGGAGAGTTGCAGCGAAAGAGAAAAGGGGAGGATACGTTACCCTCCCCCTCTCAATAGCCGTTCAATCCGGTCCGCTAGAAGGCCGAGAAGAGCATGAAATAGGTTTTTTGTTCACCATCGGCCCCACCGGTGCCCTGATCCTTGTCATACCATGTGTGATTGATCTGGAGCTCAACGTTCTGTGCCAGCATGTAGGTGGCGCCAACGGTCGTTGCACTGTCCCCACTGTCGGTCGCTGCGCCGGAATCGTAATCGAGATAGGCCAGAGCGACGGTCGCCTTTCCCGGGAGGACGCCCAGTTCGGCGAGGAGGGACCACGCTACCTCATCACCGTTCGTTTCATCATTGAACATGTTTTTCTTATTACCTGGAGCAGATGCGTCAGTCTTCTCCGCTACTGCATAGGTTGCGTAGACGCCGAGCGGCAGACCGGTCACCTCACCCTGTGCCTGTGCGTCTATCGCCCATGCATGGGCGTCTCTGTAGGCGGTGTTATGATTTGTTGTCGTTGTTCCGCCCCACCACTGAACACCGGCGCCGAGATCCCAGCCGCTGACCTGTGGAGTTGCCGCAAGCCTGATGTAATGCAGGAAAGGGCCCGCATCTGACTTTGTTGCTCCGTCAGGCTGCCACATGGTGTATGCTGCCATCCCCTGGGGGTGGTAGGCCGCAAGGGCAAACCCCTGTGCCTCCGTGGCGGTGCCTATCTTCTGCTGGGCCGAGATGGCTGTCCTGTTCTCGAGGACGCGGACGGCCCTTACCGCCCCGGTGTTCAGGTACTCGGTGGGAAATGCCGCCCCCATGGCTTTCGTGGTGAAGGGAATTACCTCGATATGGGTGTGGTTGATCTCATAGACGCCGATAGGCATCTTGAAGGTATCAAACATCGGTTCATCCGCCTTTGCCATCTGTGCCTCGAGGGCGAAACCGATGTGCTCGCCAACCCTCCCGCCCAGGAAGAGGGCCGCCTCATCGGGGAACTCGAGCTCCCCTTTATTCGTGCCCTTATCGTTATTATCGCCGTTCGTCTTCACATACCTGATCTTTGTAATCAGCGAGGCGTTAAGGACACTCGGCATGGAGAGGAGGTCACCCTCGACGAGGCCCTGCCCCCCTACCTGGGTGAAACCGCCCGCCTTGAAGGCACGGCCGAACTGGTTGAGGGCGGGGTAGTGCTGGAAGTGGCATGTGTTGCATGCGAGGCCCGTCTGCCGGGCGAATGAGGGCACCGCCTCACTCTCCTGAGGAATGAGGAGTATCACCACAAGGAGCAGAGATGCGGTTGCGAGTGATAAAAACATTTTTTTCATGATACGACCTCCTGTGTTGCTGATAGTTTTTTTTTGGAATTCCCATCAAAAGAACCTGACCTTCCAGACCATCTGAAGGGTCATGCCACCTCCTTTCATTTATCTTTTTATATTTTTCAGATTATTTGAAAGTCTTTTATAACAGAAGATGCTGAGTTGTCAAGCAAATAATGAAAAAACAATATATAATTTTCTATCTATTCCCATAAAATTATATATAATAATATTGCCATGAGGTCTCAAGATTCTTGACTCTTTTCTTACGGTGTGCTACAGATAAAAATTGAGAAGAGTGCCGGAGTGGTGAAACTGGCAGACGCGCGGGACTCAAAATCCCGTGGGAGCAATCCCGTGTGGGTTCGATTCCCACCTCCGGCACCAGTTATAAGCGATATAAAAGCTTACAAAATCATGGCTGTATTCCCTTGACAAGGATGAGGGATTTTAATAGCATAAACAAAATGTTGTCCTTGCAATAACATTACGACCCATAATGTTAAAAGGCGCTGCAAATATGATAGACAGACTAGGCGAACTCTTACTCAAAGAGAAGCTGATTACCCAGCAACAGCTCAGTAAGGCGATAGATGAGCAGCGGAGCGGGGGGGGGAGGATCGGTTTTAACCTGACCAAGCTCGGTTTCATCGACGAGAAGGAGTTGACGGAGTTCCTGAGCAGACAGTACGGGATACCCGCTATAGACCTCGCATCGACCGAGATAGACCCCGAAATCATAAAGCTCATTCCTGAAGATGTTGCCAGGAAGTATCAAATCATGCCGGTGAGCAGAACCGGTTCAACCCTCACGGTGGCCATGGCGGACCCCTCAAATATCTATGCCATTGATGACGTAAAATTCCTCACCGGATACAGCGTGGAGACGGTGGTGACCTCGGAGGCTGCCATGAAGGAGGCCATCGAGAAGTACTATGAGGTACCGGAAATGGATTACGGTGATGTCCTCACCGAGTTTGATGAGACCGAGATGGAGGTGGTCCAGGAGGAGGAGGATATTGATATCACCGACCTCAAGAAGGCGGTAGAGGACGCACCTGTAGTGAAGCTGGTTAACCTTATTCTGACCGATGCGATAAAGAAGGGGGCCAGCGATATCCATATCGAGCCGTATGAGAAGTCCTTCAGGGTCCGCTACAGGATAGACGGCGTCCTCCAGGAGATCATGAGGCCCCCTCTCAAACTGAAGAATGCCATTGTATCGAGGATCAAGATCATGTCGAGCCTCGATATTGCCGAGAGACGTCTCCCCCAGGACGGGAGGATCAAGCTTAAGATGGGGAAGAACAAGGAGATGGATTACCGTGTCTCCGTTCTTCCCACCCTCTACGGAGAGAAGGTGGTATCGAGGCTCCTCGACAAGAGCAGCCTCCAGCTCGACATGACCAAACTCGGATTCGAGGAAAAGGCGCTCTCGGATTTTATGGAGGCCATACACAAACCGTGGGGCATAGTGCTCGTTACGGGACCGACGGGAAGCGGAAAAACAACCACCCTCTACTCGGCTCTCACGGACCTCAATAAGGTGAGTGAGAATATCTCCACCGCTGAAGATCCCGTTGAGTACAACCTGGCGGGGATAAACCAGGTTCAGATGCATGAAGACATAGGCCTCAACTTTGCGGCCGCCCTGAGATCCTTCCTGAGACAGGACCCCGACATCATTATGGTCGGTGAGATCCGCGACTATGAGACGGCGGAGATTGCCATAAAGGCTGCCCTGACGGGACACCTCGTCCTCTCCACACTCCATACCAACGATGCCCCATCAACGATCAACAGATTGCTCAACATGGGAATAGAGCCGTTCCTTATTGCGTCTTCGACAAACCTTGTCCTTGCCCAGAGGCTTGCAAGGAAGATATGTGCTGAGTGCAAGGAGGTTGTTTCTATGCCCCTTCAGGCCCTCATCGATATCGGGTTTGCTCCTGATGCGGCAAAGAAGATACAGTGTTACAGGGGCAAGGGGTGTGCGGTGTGTAACGGGAGTGGGTACAAGGGGAGGATCGCCCTCTATGAGGTAATGCCGATGGGCGATACATTGAAGGATCTCGTGTTGAACGGTGTATCTTCAGCCGAATTGAAGCGGGCGGCGATAAAGGAAGGAATGAAGACCCTCAGGATGAGCGGAATGCAAAAGGTCCGGGACGGGACCTCCACCATAGAGGAGATACTGCGGGTAACCATGGCGGACTGAGGACGGTGTTTTGGTCCTCTGTGATGTGGGGCACATAAGCAGCATGGTATGATATTATATTATCGTGGAAAGGTTGCCACATTACGAGGTGCAGTTATTTGAAAGATCGCTCTTTTCTGTTTCATAATTATGGGATGCACGGTATAGTCAGCACTATGCAAGGAGGTCGATTGTGGTAGAACAGGAACAGAAGGTCACGATACATTCCCTCTTAAGCACAATTATTGAGAAGGATGCCTCCGATCTCCACCTGGCAGCCGGATCGCCGCCGAGAATCAGGCTCCACGGCAACCTCGTCCCCATGAACCTCCCCCCCCTCAACGCCGTGCAGATTAAGCAGATGGTCTACAGCATCCTGACCGATGTCCAGAAGCACAAGTATGAAGAGGAAAACGAGCTTGATTTTTCCTTTGGCTTGAAGGGGTTGAGCAGGTTCAGGGCAAACCTCTTTGTACAGAGGGGCGCCGTTGCTGCCGTCTTCAGGACAATCCCTTTCGGCATAAAGAGCTTTCAGGAGCTTGGGCTTCCTCCCATCTGTGAGGAGCTCACTAGGAAGCCGAGGGGGCTGGTCCTGGTGACGGGGCCGACGGGAAGTGGTAAATCGACAACACTTGCATCGATGATTGACAGGATAAACGATGAGAGGGAAAATCACATCATCACCATTGAGGACCCCATCGAGTATCTCCATCTCTCGAAGAAGTGTCTTGTAAATCAGAGGGAGGTAGGGGCCGATACCCACACCTTTAAAAAGGCGCTCAAGTATGTCTTGAGGCAGGACCCTGACGTGGTGCTCCTGGGAGAGATGAGGGACCTGGAGACTATCGAGACCGCCCTCACCGTAGCGGAGACGGGTCATTTATGCCTGGCTACCCTCCACACGAACTCATGCGTCCAGACGATTAACAGGATTATCGATGTCTTTCCTTCCCACCAGCAGCCCCAGGTCAGGGCCCAGCTCTCTTTTGTCCTTGAGGGGGTTATCTCCCAACTCCTCCTTCCAAGGGCCGACGGAAAGGGGAGGGTCCTTGCGCTGGAGATCATGACGCCCAACCCCGCCATAAGAAACCTCATCAGGGAGGATAAGATCCACCAGATCTACTCGCAGATGCAGGTCGGTCAGGCGAAGTTCGGCATGCAGACCATGAACCAGAGCCTCCTCGGACTCTATGGCAGGAGGATTATCACTATGGACGAGGCCTTTGGGAGGAGCCCTGAGCCGGATGAGCTGAGACAGATGATGGCCAACAGCGGGGCCAAGCAGCCCGGTATGATGAGGTAGAGATGCCTGTATTCTCGTACAAAGGGAGGACACTGAGCGGTGAGATGAGGAGGGGGGATATAGATGCCTCCAATCTGGCGGCGGCGACTGCTGCGCTCAGGAAACAGCAGATTATCCCCGCGTCGATAAGTGAGAAAAAGAAGGGGCTCGGTTCCATCCAGATAAATATCCCCGGTCTCGGCAGGAAGGTGACGCCGAGGGAGGTCGTTGTCTTCACCAGAATGTTTGCCACCATGATCGATGCCGGTCTCCCCCTCGTCCAGTGCCTCGATATACTCCACAGCCAGCAGGAGAACCCGGTATTCAAGAAGGCCCTCTCCGAGGTAAAGTCGGGCGTCGAAGGGGGCGCCACCTTTGCCGATGCCCTGAAGAAACACCCGAAGGTGTTCGATGAGCTCTATGTGAACCTGGTTGCCGCCGGCGAGGTGGGGGGCATACTCGACGTCATATTGAACCGGCTCGCCACGTTCATGGAAAAGACGGAGAAGATAAAGAGCAATATCAAAAGCGCAATGACCTACCCGGCAGTCGTTATCGGTATTGCCCTGATAATTGTAACGGGTCTTCTTGTCTTTGTCGTGCCCATTTTCGAAGGGATGTTTGCGGATTTCGGGAAGGCCCTTCCCCTCCCTACCCAGATGGTCGTCAGCCTGAGTAATGTAATAAAAGGCTACTGGTACCTCTTTCTTATTCCTCTCGGCGTGATTGCCTATGGAATAAAGAGGTACTACGGCACGGCGAACGGGAAAAAGGTGATCGACGGCATCCTCCTCAAGATACCCGTCCTGGGGGACCTCTTGAGGAAGACGGCGGTCGCGCGGTTTACCAGGACGCTGGGGACGATGATAACGAGCGGTGTGCCGATCCTCGATGCGCTCGATATCGTCTCAAAGACCGCCGGGAACAGGGTCGTTGAGGATGCCGTCATGAAGGCAAGGACCGCTCTCAGCCAGGGGAAGACGTTTTCAGAGCCCCTGGCGGAGACGAAGGTTTTTCCCGGCATGGTGACACAGATGATATCGGTCGGGGAGTCGAGCGGCTCACTCGATACCATGCTCAATAAGATTGCCGACTTCTACGAAGAGGAGGTCGATGCCGCCGTGGCTGCCCTGACCTCCCTCATCGAGCCCATGCTCATGGTCTTCCTCGGTGTTGTTGTCGGCGGGCTGGTCATTGCCCTCTACCTCCCCATATTCCAACTCGCGGGAGCTGCCGGCTAGATATATAATGCCGGAGGTTGCCACACAGAGCGATACACTCAAGAGCCGCCTGCTGGCACTGATGGTCCTGAGGGTCATTTTTGCCCTCCTCTTCCTCGGGGTCACTGCCTGGTTTCAGATACGAGCGGATTCGTGGCCCAACCTCTACCCCCTCTATGCCATCGTCATAGGGATATGCATCCTCACCATACTCTACGCTCGCCTCCTCCACTGGCTCAAGGGGCTGGTTACCTTTGCCCACTGGCAGGTACTCTTTGATATCCTCCTCGTTACGGCAATCGTCTATGTCACGGGCGGGGTAGAAAGCTTCCTCTCTTCACTCTACTTTCTCGCCATTATCAGCGGGAGCATTATCCTCAGCAGAAGGGGGGGGTTCTACGCTGCGTCGGCGTCGAGTATCTGTTACGGTCTCCTCATGGACCTCGATTTCTACAGGATTCTGCCACAGGGGTACAAGGTCATATCCTCATCCGTTGTCTACGCCTGGGATGACCTCCTGACAACGATTGCCACGAACATACTCGCCTTCTTTGTTGTCGCCTACCTGACAGGCTACCTCTCGGAGCGATCGGTAAAGATGGAGAAGCAGCTCAAGGAGCGGGAGATAGACGTGAAAAGGCTCGAGGCACTCAACAAACATATCGTGGAGAATATCAATAGCGGTATCCTCACCCTCGATCAGGCGGGAAGGATTACCTCCTTCAACAAGACGGCAGAAAGGCTGACGGGATACTCCCTCAGAGATATCTATCAGAGCAATATAGACGATATATTCCCCTCCCTTATGGAAGACCTCCCCTCGGACGAAGGGGATCTGGCATCCTTCAGGGAGGAGAAGAGCTTTAAGAGGGCCGACGGGAATGAACTGTTCCTCGGTTTCTCAATTTCAAGCGCGCACGATGTCGATGTAGATAAGATTATCATCTTTCAGGACCTTACCCGGATGAAGGAGATGGAGGAGCAGTTAAAGAGGGATGAGAAGCTCAAGGCCCTCGGCGAGCTTGCCGCCGGGATGGCCCATGAGATAAGGAATCCCCTCGCCTCCATGAGCGGCTCGATACAGGTCCTCGAGGAGGGGTTGACCTCTGATGACAGCGACAATCGCAGGTTGATGAATATAGTACTCAGAGAGACGGCAAGACTCAACGATCTCATTACCGACTTCCTTGTCTTTGCGCGGCCTGCCCCGAGCAACAGGGAGGCAATCGATCTGAAGAGTGTCCTGACCGATATTCTCGACGTCTTTAAGCACAGTCCGGGCGCTCGTGGCATTGAGATATTGTCGGAGATGAGCGACGGTCTCTTCGTCGAGGCGGACAGACGACAACTCCAGCAGGTCTTCTGGAACCTCTTCCTTAATGGGGCTCAGTCAATGCCCGAAGGGGGGAGGCTGGAGATCGTCTGCCGCGCCGGCACAGGATCAACGGCGGAAATATCCGTCTCGGACAACGGAGAGGGTGTAGTGCCCGACGACCTGGAGCGAATATTCGATCCCTTCTTTTCGACAAAGGAGTCAGGGACCGGCCTCGGACTCGCGCTGGTCCATCGGGTCGTGGAGAGCCACGGGGGGAGGGTTACGGTGCAGAGCGGGAGGGGGAGTGGTTCCACCTTTACGATACACTTCCCGCTCGTGGAGGCCAACAGAGAGGTTGTAGGTTAGATGGCGAAAGAGAAGATACTCATCGTCGATGACGAGCAGAGCATGTGTGATTTCTTCGGGATAATGCTCAAGAGGGAGGGGTATCAGGTGACCACCGCATCCTCCGGCGAGCAGGCTATAGAATACCTGAAGAAGAATACGTGCAGCCTCGTCATCTCCGACATCAAGATGCCCGGCATCGGCGGGATAGGGCTCCTCAAGGAGGTGAAGGACCTCGCCCCAGAAACGGTTGTTATAATGATTACCGCGTACGCCTCGGTCGATACGGCTATCGAGGCGATGAAGCTCGGGGCCTACGACTACTTTACCAAACCGTTCAAGGTCGAGGAGATCAAGCACCACATAAGGAAGGCCCTCGATGTCAAGAGACTTGAAAAAGAGAATATTCTGCTCAAGAGGGAGCTCAAGAGCAGGTACGGCTTTTCGAACCTTATAGGGACGAGCTCCCGGATGGTCGAGACATACGATCTTATCAAAAGGGTTGCCGATAAGAAGGTCAACATCTTCATCACCGGTGAGAGCGGCACCGGCAAGGAGCTCGTTGCGCGGGCGATACACTATGAGGGGGGGAAGAGGGAGAGGCCCTTTGTCGCCATCAACTGCGGCGCCATCCCGGAGAACCTCCTCGAGAGCGAGCTCTTCGGCCATCAGAAGGGGGCCTTCACCGGTGCGGTGGCCAGCAAGGAGGGGCTCTTCGAGGCAGCCGACGGCGGTACCATTTTCCTCGATGAGGTTACCGAGATGCCCCCCCACCTTCAGGTCAAGCTGCTCAGGTCTACCCAGGAGAGCAGGTTCAGGCGGGTGGGCGGGGTGGAGGATATCTCCGTTGATGTACGGCTCATCTCAGCGTCAAACACGGATGTTGAGGGTGAGGTGAGGAGCGGGAGGTTCAGAGAGGACCTCTTCTACCGGCTCAATGTCATTGCCGTTCACCTCCCCCCCCTGAGGGAGCGGAGGGGGGATATACCCCTTCTCGCGGAGTACTTCCTTGAGAAGTGCAGGGTCAGGCTCGGGAGGGAGGTAAGGGCGATATCTTCCGAAGCGATGGAGTGCCTGAAGCGTTATCATTATCCAGGCAACGTGAGGGAGCTCGAGAATATCATAGAGAGGGCCGTCGCCCTGGAGGCCTCAACCGTTATTTTGCCGGAGAGCCTGCCTCCCCATGTTGTGCACATGGAAGAGGGTGGTCTGCCGGGCCAGGCCCTTCCCGACCATGTTCCTCCCGACGGCCTCGACCTTGGAAGGAGCGTCGAAGAGTATGAGAGGAGGATGCTCGTCAATGCCCTGAGAGAGGCGGGCGGAATCAAGAAGAGGGCGGCAGAGCTCCTGGGGCTCACCTTCCGCTCTTTACGATACAAGCTGGACAAGTATGGCCTTGAGTGAGGGGACGTCCCAAAGTCAGGCTGAAGACTGTAAGGCTAACAGCTACAGCCTGCGCACCAAAAGGCCAGGGGGGGGATTGTTCCCCGTCTGAGGGGGAAGAACTGATGGATAACCGGAGAAAGTGACAAATTTTGTCACAAAAACTGACCTGTTCCGTCACAATGGTTGCTTTTCAGGGGTTGCTATAAAGTGTAACACATTGATTTTAAAGAACAAGATGCTATGGCACGGATATTGCTCTTTTAACGGGTAAAAGTGTTGTCATACTCAACAATAAAAACAAACAAGAGGAAGGAGGAAGAGCTATGTTAAAGAAGATTAAGGAGAAAAGGGATGAGAGGGGTTTTACCCTCATTGAGCTCCTCATCGTCGTGGCGATTATCGCCATCCTGGCGGCGATAGCCATTCCCCAGTTCAGCGGCTACAGGTCGAGGAGTGTGAGGGCCAGCATGATCGCAGATGGAAGGAATACGGCAACGGCGCTGGAGGCGTATTTCACCGATCAAGGTAACTACCCTGCAGATATAACTGCAACAGGACCTAACGCGTTTGCCCAAGACCTTGGTGGCTTACGCCCGAGCAGAGGTAACACAGTGGCGGTAACTACGACTCCAAGCGCCTATACCATTAATGTTACTAACTCTAACGGTACCGGCGGCGGATTCACCGGTGACCTGAATCTCTTCAGCGATGGTCAATGTCAGTGGGCTTCCGGCCAGAACTGTTAGCAGCGATGATCTAACGATGAAAAAGGGGACGCCTTTAGGGAGGCATCCCCTTTTTTTTGTCACGATTAAGCGCCCTATGATCTTCTTAAGGATGGCTTC
>JBHHXU010000024.1:0-11257 GCA_046757185.1 Thermodesulfobacteriota bacterium | reverse complement strand
ATGGAGGAGAAATAAATGATGGTTGGGAGGAGGGCTCCCATGCGAGTGCTGACCGTCCCCCTTACCAGCAGCAAGGGGGCCACAATGAGGATGAGCATCGCCACCGCCGACTGGACGAGTATCCAGGGGAGGAGGTACCCCCCCTCGATGAGGATGCCCCATTTCCTCCCGACACTCTCATAGGTCTCTCCCATCCTCGACAGCTTGAAGGTCTGACCGAAGAAGGGCCTGTTATCGGTCGCCGGCCTTATATCGAAGAGGTACTCCCTGAAAAAGGAGGCCCTCTCCGACCTGTCCAGAACCTTCTTAAAGGCCCGGTAATAGAGTGGAGCCGGGAATCGGTTGTACCGGTTTGCCTCAGATGCAATCATCCCCGGATACCAGACGAGGTCGAACCGCTCCTCATTACAGAACTCTTTCACCCTATCTATATCACCAGCAGCAAAGGCGCCCTTCTTGATGAGGAGGGTCATCACCCCCCAGCTCCGTATGGCGATAACCCTCTCATCCGCCCTCTCGACCCCCATACCCTCCAGTGCTCCAACGACCGTTGCGAGGGCCTTCACCTCCTGTCGCGGCGGGGGGAGGAGGTAAAGCGTCATCGAGAGGAGCCCACCCTCTCTCAGATGTCCCATGTATTCGACAAAGGCCTCAACGGTCAGGTTGTACTCCTCCTGGAGCCCACTGATCCCTGTAGATGATGAGCCGAGGGTGCCCGTCATGGGGAGCTGTATGATGTCGAACTCCCTTTCGAGTTCCCTCAGGATGCTCCTCCCGTGGCCGTGTTCTATTCGGATATCCGTATGGAGCCCTCCGGAAAATCCGAGAAGGCGCCCCTCCATCACCTCGAGGACGACCCCCCTCGTCTCGCTCCCCCACACACCTGAAGCCCCATGCTCCAGCGCCGAGAGGGCCTCCATCCCCCCGCCCGATTCTACAATAAAGACCTCCCCTCCCTTTCGCAGACGGTAGGCGAGGGCCGAGGGGAGATGGCGGAGGAAAGAGAGGTCCCCCTCACGGCTGGTAACGGTGGAGAGTCCTCCCCCATTGATGGCAAAACCCACCTGCGGCGGGAGGGGCTTCTGATAGCCCAGACCAATCCCCGGCGCCGACCTCACTGCCGGACTGTCAACGACATCGAGCCTCCCCGAGGGCGAGAAGAGAGTCTCCACGATACGCCCGCCGGGAAAGTTCAGTGCCGATAAGAGGTCACGGTACGGTGACATCCTGACATCGAGGAGTCGATGAGGGTCGAATACCGCCGCCAGCAGGAGGAAAGCGGCAAGGAGGAACGCAACGACCTCCCCCTTCCTTGAAAGAGTATGAAAGAGAAGAGAGGCGGCAAGGGCCAATGCGGATGCGACCACCACTGCCTTCTCCCCTCCCGACAGGGAAAGAATAAGGAGGATGAGGAGACAACCTGAGCCCGCGCCAACCATATCGGCAAGGTAAATCGTGTGGACGAGGCGGCTCAGGCTCCTGATGGAGAGGGAGATAATCATCCCGGAAAAGACAAAGGGGAGCGAGAGGATGAGATACTGAGCCAGTATCTTCATGAACTCCATCCTGCTCCAGGCAGCCGTGACGGGATCGAAGAGGATCCGGTTCGCCGCGATAAAGGCAATAACAGCTGCAACGGAAAGTACGGCCGCAAGGATCGAGAGCGCCCGTGACAGCTCCCACTCGACGGACCGTTTGCATACCATCAGGAGCGCCCCCCCGGCGCCAATCCCCATGAGGGCGATACTCACCACCATAAAGGCGAAGTGGTACCCCTGGGCCAGTGAGAAGAGCCGTGTGAGACCTATTTCATAGGTCAGGGTTGCCGTCGAAACGAGGTAGACGCCGAGGTATATCCTGATGGTGGAACGTTGCGTAACTGAATGCATGAAGTGAGCATATCATTGTATCCGGAAACAATACAAGGAGATGGGTGATGCGTGGAGCCGGTACATGTTGACATAGCAACTGCATGTGCTAGAATGGTCGCCACGGGGCTGTCTCATTAATTTCGTAAGGCAGTGCATGACTACTGTGCTTTCCGGGCTTGAACAGTATAAAGAGGGGTGAACCGTATGGAAGAACGTAAGGCAAAAGATATCATGACGAGGCCTGTTGTCTCGGCACGGAAGAATGCATCGGCACGGGATATAACCCTCCAACTCCTTTCAGGGTTGTACAGCGGAATGCCCGTTACCGACGATGACGGCAGGGTGGTCGGCATCGTTACGGAGCTTGACCTCCTCAACCAGATACAGCAGGAGAAGGATCTATTCCGGTTAACCGCAGAAGATGTGATGACAAGGGACAGTATGACTGTCGATGTGGATACCCCTCTTGATGATGTATTGAGTATCCTCCTGGCCAGGAAGATCATACGGCTTCCGGTAACCAGGAAAGGGAAACTTGTGGGGGTTATTGCACGGTGTGATATTCTGAGATCCTACATCGCACCGGAGTTTACAACCCTCTGACCGCCGGGAAGAGCCGGCGTAATTGATAGGGGTCCATGCCTGTCAGTCTCAGGCATGGACCCCTTTTCTCATCTCAATTACCCTCTTCATCTTCCACTTCAAATTGATCCTTCCCCACTCCGCATATGGGACAGACCCAGTCGCCGGGGATATCATCAAATGCTGTTCCTGGAGCAATGCCACCATCGGGATCCCCCTTTTCCGGGTTGTAAACATAGCCGCAGATAGTACACCGAAACCTTGTCACCTCACTGCCTCCTTATTCATGCATATCATGTTGCGCAGAGAGAGCCCCGCCTCTGCTCACAAAATGTTCCAACATCATACCTTAGCCTGCACTCTGTCAATGCAGCCAGGGGGATTCCCCGTTCACTCCCCCTGAGCAGTATCGTTTATCAGACCCATAACATGAGGCCCATCTCAAAGTGGTGAGCGAGGAGCCTGTGATAGGGGTAGATGCGGAGCTTATAGTATTGCAGTCCCGGAAGGGTGGGTTTGAGGTCTAACCGGAAGAGCGTTTCACCGGCATCATTGTGCCCTGTTGCCTCCAACTTGTGACATGAATGGACAACAAACTCCTCATGCTCCATCTCAGTCCCCACAAGGCACTCAACGATGACATCCTGAACCTCCAACTGGTTGAGATAGACAGCAAGCTCTATCGGCAGCGTACTGTCAGTCTTTATCTCCTCCTTAACCGGGTCGATACGGCGGATACGCACGCCCGGCCACGACTCAACCACCTTCTGCTTCCACACCGCAAGCTCGCGGGCGGGAGCATACTCTTTCTCTTGCAGCAACTTGCCGTGGCCGGCCGCTGAACTGTAGTAATCCTTTGTATAATCCATTACCATGCGATGGGCGTTAAAATGGGGCAGGAGTGTCTTCATCGATGCCTTCGACTTCTTTACCCACCCCTCAGAGTAGTCGTGACCCTCACGGAAGTAGTAGAGTGGGACAACCTGTTTCTCTATAATATCAAGGAGCTCACTCGCCTCCTGCTGATTAACGTAGTCCGCATCGTACTGGGAGCCGTGAGGGGTAATCGCCCATCCATTTTCACCATCATACCCCTCTCCCCACCAACCATCCAGAACGCTGAGGTTAATGACACCGTTCATACCGGCCTTCTGACCCGATGTACCGCTTGCCTCCATGGGATACTCCGGCGTATTAAGCCATACATCGACACCTGTTACGAGACGCCGCCCAAGTGCAAGGTCATACCCCTCCATAAAAATGATCTTCCCCTCAAACTCCGGGCGCTGAGAGATTTCATAGATGAATTTTATGAGCTGTTGGGCAGGCACATCGTGGGGATGGGCCTTGCCGGCGAACACAAAGATGACCGGACATTCAGGGTTATTGACGATGCGGGCAAGACGTTCCAGATCCATGAAGAGTAGGTTGGCACGCTTATAGGTGGCAAAGCGGCGAGCAAATCCAATGACAAGGACATGTGACTCCTGAGGCGAAACGTGCGCAGTCAAACGGTCAATCTTTGCCTGGCTGCACCCGTTCCGGTAGTACTGGTGAACGGCACGACTGTAAACCGCCTCAAGTAATTTTGCCTTCAGCGACTGACGTACGCTCCAGTAGCTGTGATCGGGGATGGTATCAATGGCTTGCCAGAAGTCTTCATTGATGAGCTGATTACGCCAGTCTCCTCCGAAGTGCATATCAAAGAGGTTGATCCATTCCCGTGCGAGGAAGGTCGCTACGTGCACCCCGTTGGTAACATACCGTATCGGGTTCTCTTCATGGGGAATCTGGGGCCAGATATACCCCTCCGTACGGGAGGCAACGGAGCCGTGGATGCGGCTCACACCGTTGTGGTAACGGGAACCACGAAGAGCCAGGGCGGTCTGATTGAATCCACCGTGGTTGTTCGGAGTGGCGCCTAAAGAGAAGAATTTGTCCATAGTGATACCGAGCTCTTTTGCAAAGCTCGAAAAATACTCCTCCATCATTGCCCTGGTGAAGATGTCGTGTCCGGCCGCTACCGGCGTGTGTGTCGTAAAGACCGTGCCGGCGGCAACCAGCTCAATGGCGGCACGAAAATCCAGTCCCTCCTGCACCCTTTCACGGCACCTCTCGAGTATCTGAAAGGCAGCATGCCCCTCATTGATATGCCACGCCGTCGGGTTAAGCCCCAGCACCCTCAGCACACGCACCCCGCCAATTCCGAGCACGATTTCCTGCTGGATACGGGTATTTATATCACCCCCATAAAGTTGATAGGTGATGCGCCGATCCTCCTCTCTGTTTTCAGGGAGGTCGCTGTCCAGAAGATAGAGCCGTATATGACCGGCCTTTGCCCGCCATACCTTTAAATGAACCGTTCGGCTAGCAATCTCCACATCTATACGAATCTCATTTCCCTCCTGGTCGCAGGCGGGAGCAATGGGGAGGTTATTAAAGTTGGTTGGATGGTAGTGGGCCACCTGACTACCGTGTTCGTCGATGGTCTGACTAAAATAGCCCTGACGGTAGAGCAGTCCAACGGCGACAAAGGGAATACCGAGATCGCTGGCGGCCTTGCAGTGGTCACCGGCGAGGATGCCGAGGCCCCCTGAGTAGAGGGGGATACTCTCGTGAAAACCGAACTCTGCACAAAAATAGGCAACGAGATCCTTCCCCTGTTTAAGAAATTTCTCTACGCCGGACTTTCTCTTCTCCTTTTGGTAGGTATCATAGACCGAGAGGACACGGCTGTAGTCCAACAGATAGACACGGTCTTCAGCCGCCTCTTCAAGACGCCGTTGCGAGACACGACGGAGAAATAGCTTGGGATTATGGCCGACATTCTGCCATAGATCGGGGTCGAGGCGATAGAAGAGTCTTCGTATCGCATGGTCCCAGCTGTAGAGGATGTCGTTGGCGACCTCCTGAAGACGGTCAAGCCGTTCAGGGATAACCGGTTCTAACTCAAGTGTAAAGCGTGTTGCTCCCATACTATCACCTTTCCGTTTACTAACGGGAGAGGGGGCTCTGCTCTATCGTACAGAGTCCCCCCCTCCGTTCAAGCTAAAAAAAGCGGCCCTTCCAATGGCAGTGACGTCAATAACCTCAAACCATCCCAGAGGAGAAGTCGCTGATTAATTTTTTAGAATTTAATACATATGAGCGGATTAGTCAAGCGCGGATAAGACTGCCGGATAAGGACACTATTGTTAGGGCTATTTTTAGAGGACAGAACAGAGCGGGAAGCTGAGAGGACAGAGATGAGAGGTGCTCTTTTTTGACTGGTTCTTGTCTGACTAGTTCTGACTGTTTATGCCGTATCCCATATAATTTATTGTAGTATCGTCGGAGACCGTAAAGTCCATCCTGAGCAGATCGTATGTCATCCCCCGTATCTCCTCGACGGTTACGCCGTTGTGTCGCAGGATGTTCACCAATGTGGACGGTTTTATGAACTTATCAAAGTGGTGGATGCCGGGGGGAACCATGCCGAGGACACTCTCCGCCATGAAGATGGCAAAGAACCGCGCCCGTATCGTCCTGTTTATGGTGCCGAAGAAGAAGTGGCCGCCCTCCTTCAGCAGCGCTGCCGCATCACGAAGGAAGGCTTCGAGGTCATCAACATGTTCGAGGACCTCCGCGCAGATTACCGCGTCGTAGGAGGCCCCCCCCTCCTCCAGAAGCTGCGCCACCGGCAGAACCCGGTAGTCGATGGAGAGGCCCGATTGGCGGGCGTGCTCCCTCGCAACATCGATAGAGAGGGGGGAGAGGTCGATACCGGTAACCTCAGCCCCCGCCTTCGCGAACTCCTCCGCCAGCACCCCGCCGCCGCATCCGATGTCGACCACCCTCTTACCCTCCAGGCACCCCATTATGCCGGCAAAGTAGGAGAACCGGAGGGGGTTGATCCGGTGGAGGGCGCCGAGCCTCCCCTTCGGATCCCACCACTCCCTGCTCAGGTCATCAAACTTTTGACTTTCAGCACTACTCAATGCCGTACTCCTTCCACCTCCTGTCCACCAGCTCCACAATTGAGCGCTCCATCTCCATCTTCTTCCCCCACTCCCTGGTGACCTCCGGGGCTCCCTTCATGGTCGCGTCGATCCCCATCTTGCTTCCAAGCTCTGAAACCGGGGAGGAGAAATCGAGGTAGTCTATAGGGGTGCCCTCGAGGATGACCGTATCCCGGGCGGGGTCGACCCGGGTGGCGAGGGCCCAGATGACATCCTCCCAACTATGGACATCGATATCGTCATCGACGACGATGATGTACTTGACGTAGAGGAACTGGCGCATCATCCCCCAGATGCCCATCATGATACGCCGGGCGTGGCCCGGGTACTGCTTCTTTATCGAGACGACGGCGATCCGGTACGAGACCGCCTCCATGGGGAGGTTGAAGTCGACGACCTCGGGGAACTGGAGCCGGAGAGTCGGGAGGAACATCCGATTGAGGGCGAGACCGATGACGGCATCCTCCTTGGGCGGTCTCCCAGTTATCGTCGTCAGGTAGAGAGGATTCTTCCTGTGGGTTACGCATTTGATGTGGAAGACGGGGAACGGCTCGGGGGAGTTGTAATAGCCGGTGTGGTCGCCGAAGGGCCCCTCCATGACGGTATCGTCGTGCCGTATCTCCCCTTCAAGGACGATCTCCGCCGTCGCGGGGACCTTGAGGGGGACCGTCCTGCAGTCGACAAGCTCTATGGCCCTCTTTCTCAGGATGCCGGCGAAGTGAAACTCACTCATGGTGTCGGGGACGGGCGTCACCGCCGCAATGGTCGTTGCCGGTTCACACCCGATTGCAACCGCCAGGGGCATCGATTTCCCCCTCTCCTGCCAGAGCCGCTGGTGCTGGGCGCCGCCCCGGTGTTTGAGCCACCGCATGATGCATCTCCTCCCATCGAGATACTGCATTCGGTAGATCCCCACGTTCATGGGACCGCCATCGGGCCCCTGGGTCACGACGAGGGGCCACGTAATCAGGGGGGCCGCGTCGTCGGGCCAGCATTTGATAATCGGAATGGTGGAGATATCGACAGCATCCCCCTCGGCAACAACCTCCTGACACGGGGCGGACCGGACGCCCTTCGGACCGAGGGTGAGCATCTTCCCGAAGAAGGGGATACTCTTCACCGCCTCCCACAACCCCTCGGGGGGCTCGGGGCGCTGGAGGTAGGCGAGAAACTTTCCGATATCACTTAGCTCCTCCTCCCTGATGCCGAGGCCGAGGGCAACACGCTCCTCCGTTCCGAAGAGGTTGGCGACAATCGGCATGTCGTACCCCTTCACACTCTCGAAGAGGACGGCGGCGCCCCCCTTCCTGACGAGCCGGTCCATGATCTCGGCGACCTCGAGGTGGGGATCGACCTCGCTCTTTACCCTCTTCAGGAGGCCTCGCCCCTCGAGGAGGGCGACAAACTCACGGAGGTCCCTGTAGATCATTGCACTCCCATGGAGATAACGATGCCGATCAGTATGAGCGCCCCGACAAGGCAGTTCGCGACGAAGACGAGAAAGGCCGTTTCACGGGTCGGCGATTCCCGCAGCTTGAAGACCATCCAGTTCAGCATGACGAAGACCAGAAGGAGGGTGAGGAAGAAGGGGAGACCGAGCCCCCCAATCCACCCCGTCACGGCGAGGAGGAGAACAAAGAATAGGTTCAGGGCAATGAGGGCCTTGTAGATGTGGCGGCCAAAGAAGAGGGCCGTCGATTTCACCCCGACCCTCCTGTCGTCATCCATGTCCATCACTGCGTAGACCGTGTCGTAGGCGGTCGACCAGCAGATGTTCGCGGCAAGGATAAGCAGCGCCTCCATCCCGACAGACTCCTTCACGGCGGCCCACGCCATGACAGCCCCCCAACCGAAGGCTACGCCGAGGACGACCTGGGGGAAGTGGCTTACCCTCTTGATAAAGGGGTAGAGGGCGGCAAGGGAAACCCCGACTATGGAGAGGAGGATGGTGAGGCGGTTAAGGGTGAGTACCAGCGTAAACGCAGCAAGGCAGAGGAGGATGAAAATGACGAGCGCTTCCCTCCGGTCGAGCCGTCCGTCCGCGATGGGTCTCGTCCGTGTCCTCTCCACATGGCGGTCGAAGTCCCTGTCGGCGATGTCGTTCACTGCACATCCGGCGCTCCTCATGAGGAAGGCACCCGCCACGAAGACGGCGAGGTGCCTGGGAGACGGGTTGCCGCCGGACGCCATATAGAGGGACCAGAGGGTGGGGCAGAGGACGAGGAGGGTGCCGTACTGCTTCGTAAGGCGAATGAGGTCGCTGATGGCGGAAAGTTTTTTCGTCAGCGCGACGGTGCTCATATCATCACCTCAAGAGAGGGGTTCCCATCAGTTCCGGAGAGAAGAGCTCCGTGACCATGGCACGTACCGACCGTTCCCCAGCCTCGGCTTGCGTCGTAAGACGGTACCGCCGCATCCAGAAGGGGGTGTCATCCGGGACATCAAGCTCTCCGGCGACGGCCGATGAGGCGACGATCCCTATCTCGATCCTCTCCTTCCGTGAAAAGGGGTATTCCGTCGTCAGCAGCCTGACGAGGGGTTCCTCAACCGTTGAAACATCCCTGATGAGTCTCTCGTCAAGTCGTTCAACGGGGAGGAGGGTCTTTGCATAGACGAGTTTTTTTCCTCCTGCCTTCAGCCATGTTCCCCTCGCCACAGCTTCCCCCCCCGGTGTAACTCCCAGGAATGCGGCCTCACCCTCCTCAAGGAGAACGGTCCCGCTCTCCCTTATCTCCACCGTAAGGGTGCAATCGTAGATTGCCTCAAGATGGGTCGTTAGAGAGCCGTCCGACAACATGAGGAGGAGCTGGTGTGGCAGGAGATTCTCCCCCCTGAGGGCCGTTAGAAGTTCCCTCTCTCTGTTCCAGCCGTGCAGGAGGGTAAAGGAGAATTGCATAGGAAGAAAATAACATAACTACCGGATGGCGGTCAATGATTGAAAGGGAAAGAGGAGGGAAGAATCTCTACGTCATAGTGAAGTTTCGCCACCCGTTTCCCCGGAAGAGAATTAGAGGGACAGGGAAGAAGGGCGCCTATTGGATAGTCATGTTCTGTTCTTAAGAGGGTAAGGATCGGTAACCTCCTCCACGACTGACCGCCGGAATCCCCTAAGCGGCGGGTGGGGGGGTAAAGACCCGCTGTCCCAGCTCTCGGTCAATCATAAACAATCCATCACTGGACTCACCGATCATTTTGATCTGCTGTAACACCCCTTTAGCTGTCGCTTCCTCTTCCACCTGCTCGGTAATGAACCACTGGAGAAAGGTATGTGTCGCATAGTCGTTCTCTGTAATCGCAGCGCCGACTATCTTGTTTATCCTTTCCGTCACCATTTGCTCGTGCTTCAGTGTATCCGCAAAGGCTGCAGCAGGTGAATCCCACTCTGTCGGCGGCCCTGCAACTTCGGTCAACGTTACCCTGGCATCACGCTCAATAATATAGTCATAAAATTTCATCACATGAACGAGCTCCTCCTGAACCTGGATACGCATCCAGTTGGCAAAACCCTTCAGGTCGATACTCTCGAAATAGGCCGCCATCGAGAGATAGAGATAGGATGAATAAATTTCATAGTTGAGGTGTTCATTTAATACTTTCTGCATCTTATCGTTTAACATCCGTCATGCCTCCTTTTTTCTATGCACTGAGAAACTCCCAACCGGAACAACCATTTAATGGAATCACTTTTCATGTGTATCGTGATTTTTCAAAACAGTTTTATAACTCAATTTCCCGGATGGTTTTTAAAGGATACTAAAATACTAAGAACGATAACTACCGGTTTTTCTTATATCTCAAACGTTAATTTTTGTCAAAATCTTTTTACCTCTCTGAATAGTTCAGGGATGAATTATTTAGAGGTTTCCTGATTGAGCACAACCTGTTGTAAACATTGAGGGTGCAAGTATTTTTACAAGTGTCAGGCATTGGTTTTTGAAAAATTGGGAAACTCCTGGCCGGCATAAAACATATTTGAAGTTATAAGCAAAAAGTGGTAGGTTATACAGCGTTTTTCGCACTGTTTTCACCCCTTTGCACATCATACCCGTTCTAAGGAGTACTACTTTTTTGAAGAAGTCCTTTTTTGAAGGCAGAGTCGTTTCAATCAGCAAAAGGTGGCGAATATACCTTGCGCAGTGGTTCGACCGGCACGGTGTGTCTGAGTCGGGCATGGTTATGTTTACGGCTCTCGCCGTAGGCGTAGGCGCCGGGCTTGGCGCGGTCTTATTTCGGCGTCTCATCTCAGGGGTTCAGGCCCTCTCCTATGATGGATTGGGCGGCCTTCTGCACTGGATGGCCCCCTTTCACCTGCTGATCATTCCGGCTGTGGGAGGGGCAATCTTTGGTCCTCTCATCTACCTCTTTGCCCGTGAGGCAAAGGGGCACGGTGTACCTGAAGTGATGGAGGCGGTAGCGCTCCGTGGCGGACGCATCCGGCCCCGTGTTGCGGTCGTCAAGGCCTTCGCATCGGCTATCTGTATCGGCACCGGCGGTTCGGTGGGGCGCGAGGGGCCGATTGCCCAGATCGGTTCAGCTCTTGGATCAGCGGTCGGCCAGCTCTTCAAACTCTCTGATGAGCGTGTGAGAAACCTTGTCGCCTGCGGCGCCGCAGGCGGCATCGCCGCTACCTTCAGCGCCCCTATCGGCGGCTCTCTCTTCGCCCTTGAGGTCATCCTGGCTCAGTTTAACGCCGTATATTTTGGCGCCGTTGTCATCTCGGCAGTGACCGCCAGTGTCATCGCCAATATCTTTGAGGGGGGGATCCCCATCTTCAGCATCCCCGCATACACGATGGTGAGTTCATGG
>JBHHXU010000023.1:0-11337 GCA_046757185.1 Thermodesulfobacteriota bacterium | reverse complement strand
ATGAATCGTGAGGTGAAGGAGACCCTCATCAAGAGGGTGACCATCATCCGGTTGATACGGGAGTTCCTCAATGAGAGAGGATTCCTGGAGGTGGAGACGCCGATGATGCAGCCCATACCGGGCGGAGCGGCTGCCAGGCCCTTTATAACGCATCACAACGCGCTCGGTGTTGACCTCTTTCTGCGGATCGCACCCGAGCTCTATCTGAAGCGGCTCGTCATCGGAGGGGTAGAGCGGGTCTATGAGATAAACAGAAACTTCAGGAATGAGGGGATATCGACCCAGCACAACCCGGAGTTCACCATGCTCGAGTTCTACATGGCCTATGCCGATTTTGACGACCTGATGACGCTGACGGAGGAGATGATCGTCTCACTCGCACGTGAGGTGACGGGGGAACTCGAGTTCGAGTACCAGGGGACGAAGGTTAACCTCACGCCGCCGTGGCAGCGGATTACCTTCAGGGACGCCATTCGTAAGTACGGCAACACCGATGAGACCATCTTTACCGATAAAGGGGCGGCCCTCTCCTATGCGAAGACCATAGGCCTCGATATGCCGGAGGGGTTCAGCCACGGCAAGGTGCTCCTGGAGATATTCGAGCAGGTGGCCGAGTCGAAGTTCATCGAGCCGACCTTCATCACCCACTACCCCCTCGATGTATCACCCCTTTCGAGGAAGAACGATGAAGACCCGACGGTGGTTGACCGCTTCGAGCTCCTCATCTGCGGGAGGGAGATTGCCAACGCCTTTTCTGAACTCAACGACCCGATCGACCAGAGGGAGAGGCTCCTTCAGCAGTTGAAGGAGCGGGAGGTCGGCGACACGGAGGCCCACGTGATGGATGAGGAATTTATTGCCGCCCTCGAGTACGGCATGCCGCCAACTGCCGGTGAGGGGATCGGCATCGACCGGCTCGTTATGCTCCTCACCAATGCGGCATCGATCAGGGATGTCATACTCTTCCCCCAGTTAAAACCGCTGGACTCGGGTCGGTAGATGGGTATGCCTTATGAGCTCTTCATAGGCCTCCGGTATCTCAAGGCCAAGCGTAAGCAGAGCTTTATATCGATCATCAGTCTCATCTCCATCCTCGGTGTGATGGTGGGGGTCACCGCCCTGATTATTGTCCTTTCCGTCATGACCGGCTTTGAGGAGGAGTTGAGGGAGAAGATACTCGGTGTCAATGCCCACCTGGTTGTCATGGAGGTGGGGGGTGGAATGAGGAAGTACGATACCGTCGTCGAGAAGGTGAAGGGTGTTGAGGGGGTGACGGGTGTGAGCCCCTTTGTCTACGGGCAGGCAATGATATCCTCTGATGGGGGAGTGGTCGGTGTTGTCGTGAGGGGGATAGAGGTGGAGAGCGTGGGACAGGTGATGGTCCTGCCTGAGAGGATGAAATCAGGGGGGCTTGAGGGACTGAAGATCCGGTTGGGTGATGCCGGTATAAGTGAAGGTCGCCTCCCGGGGGTAGTGATAGGGGGGGAGATTGCAAAAAACCTGGGCCTCTCCGTCGGTGACGGCCTGACGGTCATCTCTCCCCTCGGAACGGCGACGGCTGTCGGGGTGGTGCCGAGGATGGCAAACTTCGAGGTGACCGGTATCTTTGAACTCGGTATGTATGAATACGACTCCTCCCTGGCCTTCATCTCCCTTGAGAACGCACAGCGCTTCTTCAAACTCGGGAAAACGGTTACCGGTGTGGAGGTGAGCGTGGACGATATATACAATGCCAGGGGGATTGCCGATGGTGTCCAAGGCGCGGTGAGCGGCATCGGTTCCTACTGGGTCAGGACCTGGATGGATATGAACAGGAACCTCTTCTCGGCGCTGAAACTCGAGAAGCTCGCCATGTTTATCATTCTGGCGCTGATTATCCTCGTTGCGGCCTTCAATATCATAAGCACTCTTATCATGGTCGTCATGGAGAAGTCGAAGGATATCGCCATACTGAAGAGCATGGGGGCCACATCGGGGGGGATTATGCGTATCTTCATGATCGAGGGGCTCGTCATCGGAGTGACCGGCACCATCCTCGGCGCCATTTTCGGTCTGGTGACGGCCCTCAATCTTGAGAAGGTGGTCCAGTTTATTGAGCGCCTCTTCAACTTTACGCTCCTTCCTCCGAGTGTCTACTACATCGACAAGCTCCCCTCCAGGGTGGAGCCGGGTGTCGTCGCTATGGTAGTTCTCCTCTCCATAGGGATCAGTTTCGTCGCGACCCTCTATCCATCGTGGCAGGCGTCACGTCTCGAGCCTGTCGAGGCGATACGGTACGAGTAAGGGAAGGACATGGGTCGTAACAGCAAAGATATATCGCTCATAAAGGACAAGGCCGAACGCTACTTCCTGAAGGGGCGTCTCCAGGACGCCCTGGAGGCATACAGGCAGATAAAGGAGCTTTCCCGGAAGGACCCAAGGGTGTTGCTCCGTCTCGGCGACCTCTACAGAAAGACGGGACAGTCCAGTGAGGCGGTTGCAGAGTACAAGGAGGCGGCCGGCGTCTTTATTCGACAGGGTTTTATCATTAAGGCTATCGCCGTCTGCAAGATGATTGTCGCTATCGATCCGTCACAGGAGGAGGTTCAGAAGCGGCTCGCCGAACTCTACGCAAAAAGGAGCGGGGGCGAGGAGAAAAGAGAGGAGGCCCAGCAACCTGCCCGTGAATCGGAGAAGAAAGTCGCCGGGGAACGGAGTTTCCCCCGTACCCCCCTCTTTTCGGACCTTCAAAAAAATGAGCTCTTTGACCTCATGAAGCGGTGCAAATATCGGACCGTACCGGAGGGAACGTTGATTATCAAGGAGGGTGACGCGGGGGACTCCCTCTACGTCATTTCGAGCGGTGAGGTTGACGTTATCGGTACGGCGGGGGATGGAAAGGAGATACTCCTTGCGAGGCTCGGCGAGGGGGACTTCTTCGGGGAGTTCGGCTGTTTTACCAACTCGAAGAGGCGGTCTTCGGTGCGGGCGAGAGTGCCGACAGAGCTGCTCGAAATAGAGAAAAGGGATATGTCATCGATTGCAAAGAGATATCCGCGGGTATCGACATTCGTTTTTAACTTCTACAAGGAGAGGGTGGTCGACCGGCTTATGGCTCTCTCCCCCATCTTCAGCCCCCTCTCCTCCGAGGACCGGGTGAAGATGGTGCGCCGCCTGACACTGAAGAAGGTCAAATCGTCCACGGACATCATAAAGGAGGGGGCGAAGGGGGACACCATGTTCCTCATAAAGAGCGGGAAGGTGGAGGTCTGGATGAAGGATGATGGACGCGGCCGGATGCTCCTCGCAACAATGGAGGAGGGGGACTTCTTCGGAGAGATTGCACTCACTACAACGAAGCCCCGTCTTGCCACCGTGACGGCCCTTACCGATGTAGAGTTCGTAATGTTCTCCCGGGCGGTGATACGTGATATCTTTCACGCCTATCCACAGGTGAAAGATATCCTCCAGAAGGTCATTAAGCAGCGGGTCGTTGCGGTGGTGAAGGCCCATGAGCTTCAATCTGCCGCTCTGGTTTGAGGAGTTCGCACTATTATCCTCAGAAATAATGCACTGACCACAGAGGATACATATCTGTGTTCAATCACTCACAGGCCGGAGGAGAAATCTATTGATATGAAAAGAAAAAGCTCTTTTTGCTCATTTTTTTCTGTAGTTGCTTAGCGTATAATTTATAGTGCAACCAACAGGGCCGAATTTTAACGAAAGAGCGGAAGCATTCGACGGTTGTATGGAACTTTTAAAGGCGGAAGGGATATATAAGTCGTACGGAAATGGTGCAAAGTGTGTAGAGGTCTTGAAGGGGGTTGATCTCTCTCTTGAGAGGGGGGAGATTATCGCCATACTCGGCGCGTCAGGTGTCGGGAAGTCCACTCTCCTCCATATTATGGGGGGGCTCGACAGGCCGACACGGGGCGAGATCCTCTATAACGATTCACAGGTCTTCAGGCAGTCTGAAAGGATGCTCGCCGCCTTCAGGAACAGGACGGTCGGTTTCGTCTTCCAGTTTCACCATCTCCTTCCCGAATTCACGGCGCTGGAGAATGTGATGATGCCCGCGCTCCTGGGTGGCGAGGGGAAGGAAGAGGCGGCGCGGAAGGCCGCCCACCTCCTCGAGGAGGTGGGGCTCGGCGATCGACTGGAACACAAGCCGGGTGAGCTCTCCGGCGGAGAACAGCAGCGGGTTGCCATTGCGCGGGCGCTGGTACGGACGCCTCCCCTGCTCCTGGCCGATGAGCCGACAGGCAATCTCGACACCCATACCGGTGACGATGTCTTTAATCTCCTCTTGAGAATGAACGAGGAGCGGGGCGTCACCATGGTTATGGTGACCCATAATGAAAAACTCGCCGGCAGAATCCCCAGAAGGTTGAAGATGGTTGACGGGAGGTTATATGACGAGGAGGGCAAGAGCTGAGCTTCTCTATGTACGGTTTCAGAGCGGTCATTCTGGCGGTTGTTGCAGTTGTGCTCACTACCGTTGCAACGGCGGATGCGGGGCAGACAGCAATCAGGTTCCTCATTCTCCCCTTTGATATATACAGTGTCGGGGACATACACTCCCTGCGGAGGGAGGTCAACAATACCGTTGCCTCCCGTTTTGAGGAGGAGGGGGCCGAGGTTGTCGGCATCGAGGAGATCAAGAGGCTCATGCTCCAGGAGGGGGTGGAAAGCTTCGATGAGGAGAGGGCCGTCGCGATCGGTGGAAAGGCGGGCGCCGATTTTGCGGTCCTCGGGAGCATTACCCGTCTGAACGGTACGGTGAGTATCGACTGGAGGGTCTACGACCTCGCTCATAAGAGGAATATCTCCTTCTTTTTTAAAAAGGGCGATGACCGAATGATGCTTATGAAGGAGCTGGAGGGACTTGTTGTAGCCGCATACAACACGGCCCTGTCTGTAATGGTGGAGAGACCGGCGGAGAGGAGCGGGATAATCGATGAGATCGACATTATCGGAAATCAGAGGGTCGATAGGGAGGCGATCCTATGGAGGGTTGCCACAAAGGTCGGCCACCCTTTCTCACTGGAGGGGATCAGGGACGATATTAAATCGATATACGGTATGGGCTATTTCGAGGATGTGAAAGCCGAGCTGATTGATTTCGCGGCGGGGAAGAAGCTCATTTTCACGGTACGTGAGAGACCGTACATAAAGAGAGTTGAAATTGCAGGAAACGACGAGATATCAAAAGAGAAGATTGAGGGGGTGGTGACGGTAAAGGAGAATACCATCCTTAACAGAGCCCTCCTGAAAGAGAATGCCGAGGCGATACGGCTGCTCTATGAGAGCGAGGGGCACTACCTCGCCGAGGTGGTCTATGAGGTCACTGTCGAAGAATCTACGGCTGTTGTGACCTTCTCTATTAATGAGGGTGACCCGGTCAGGGTGAGGAGGATAACCGTCATAGGGAATGAGAACTTTACCGACGATGAGATAAAGAAGGTCATGGAGACGAAGGAGGTCTGGCTCTTTTCCTTTCTGACGGGGGCGGGGAAGTTCAATGAGTTCATTTTCAATCATGACCTCGATTCTGTTCGTGACCTCTATTTCAATAACGGCTATATTCAGGCGGAGATCGTCGATCACCGGGTGCTTCTGAGCGAGGACAAGCGGTGGTTTTATATCACCATTGCGGTGTCGGAGGGCGAGCAGTACTCTGTGGGGAGCGTTGATATCACGGGGGAGATGGTGACGACGAAGGAGGAAATGCTGGAGGGGGTGAAGCTCGCCGCCGGAGAGGTCTTCAGCAGGAAGGTGCTGCGCGAGGATATGGCGCGTTTCAAGGACATCTATGGCGACAAGGGGTATGCAAAGGTTGACATCAACCCCATAACGGCATTCGATCATGATAAAAAGACGATCGATATAACCTTTGACATTAAAAAGGGCCCCCTTGTCTACATCGAGCAGATAGACATTGACGGGAATACACAGACGAGGGACAAGGTTATCAGAAGGGAGCTCGAGGTGGAGGAGGAGAAACTCTACTCCTCGACGGGCATCAGAAGGAGCAGAAATAACCTGCGGAGGCTGGGCTACTTCGATGAGGTGGCGATAAGCGAGAGACCGGGGAGCGCAGAGGACAGGCTCTCTCTGAACGTCAGGGTGAAGGAGCGGCCGACGGGACAGATATCGGCGGGCTTCGGCTACAGCTCTGTCGACAAGTTTATCGGCACCGCCTCTATTTCACAGAGAAATCTGGCAGGCACGGGCATCAAGCTCGATCTGTCCGCCACCGTTGGCGGTTCCTCTGAGCGGTATAACCTCGGTTTCACCGAGCCGTGGCTCTTTGACAAACCCATATCGGCCGGGTTTGACGTATTCAAGACCTCACGGGAATTCACCGCCTTTACCGAGAAGTCCACAGGATTCGATATCCGTTTAGGCTTTCCCCTCTACTGGAAGGATACGAGGGGCTTTCTGTCGTACAAGAATGAGGAGATAGAGATTACCGATGTTGACGATAACGCCTCCTCCACAATCAAGGAGCAGGAAGGAAAGAGCGACACACGCAGCATGAACGGCACCGGGAGGAGGGATACGCGCAACGATGCATTCTTCCCCACTAAGGGATCTATCTCTTCACTCTCCGTTGAGTATGCCGGAGGACCGCTAGGGGGCGATAACAACTTCGTCAAGTACATAACGAAAGCGAAAAAGTTCTTTCCCCTTCCGTGGGAGACCGCCCTCTCCGTGAGAGGTGAGTATGGGGCCGTCGACGGCTTTGGTGGAACCCCTGTGCCGGTATCGGAACGGTTCTTCCTCGGAGGGATCAACTCCATTCGGGGATTCAGGCCACGGGAGATCGGTCCGAAGGACCCTGATACGGACGAGGCCATCGGCGGCGACAGGAAGGCGCTCTTCAATGTTGAGTTCCTCTTCCCCCTCATTGCCGAACAACGGGTCACCGGTGTAATCTTCTATGACATGGGTAACGCCTTTAATGGATGGAGAATAGAGTTTGATGAATTGCGGAGGTCGGCGGGCTTCGGTGTCCGGTGGTTTTCACCGATTGGTCCGTTACGGTTGGAGTGGGGGTTCAACCTCGACAGGCGCGAAGGGGAAAAGAATAGTCAATTTGAGTTTACGCTGGGGACCTCTTTTTAGTAAATGAAGGGTGACGTATTGAGAGATGATGTGGTATCGTCTCTCTATTGATATGAGAAGAAAAATCTCTTTTTTTCTCTATAGTTGCTTAACCCATAATTTGGGTTGAATCATGAAGGCCCCTTTTGACCGGAGAGGAACACGGTAGAGGAACGATAAAGTAAAAATTCCTTAAATGAAAGGAGTAGAAATCGATGAGAAAAGTGAAGAGTCTTCCCATAATACTCCCCCTCATGCTGTTTTGTGCCTCGCTCCTCTATACGCACAGTGGAGAGGCTGCGGAAGATAGAGTCAGTATCGGCTACGTCAACCTCCAGAGGGCGTTGAATGAGTCGCTGGCGGGAAGACAGGCAATGCAGGATTTGAAGGGTGAGGCAAAAAAACAGGATGAGAGCCTCAATGCAAGGCAGGAGGAACTCAAGAAATTTAAGGAGGAGATCGAGAAGAAGGGGAGTGTGTGGAGCAAGGAGGTAAAGGAGCAGAAGGAGGAGGAGTTCAGGGTCAAGAGGGATGAGTTCCAGGCCTTCTTCTATAAATCACAGGACGAACTCCAGAAGAAAAAAAAGGAGCGAGAGGCTGTTATTATCAAGGAACTGATTACGGTGATGAAGAGGATTGCAAAGGAGAAGGGGTATGCATATGTGTTTGAGGTGTCGGCCGGAGGTCTGCTTGTAGGGCCTGAGGAGGCGGACTTTACCGATGATGTAATCTCGGCATATGACGGTCAATTCAAGATAGAGAAGAAGTAGGGTCATTACAGTGAAACGACTGAGAGAACTGGCCACCCTTGTTGATGGAGAGGTGGCAGGTGACGGAGAGACGGAGATAGAGGGTGTTGCACCCCTTGAGGATGCGGCCCCGGGGGATATCTCCTTTATAGCAAATCCCAAGTATCGGTATCTTCTCACCGAGACAAAGGCATCTGCCGTCATCGTTCCGATGGAGGAGGAGACACACCCCGGTATCAGCCTCCTCCGTGTTGCCAACCCCTATCTTGCATTTGCAAGGGTAGTCGACCTCTTTAAGCCCGCCCCCGGCTATTACAGAGGAATACATCCCAGGGGTGAGGTTCATGAGGGTGCTGAACTGGGGCATGACGTCTCGCTCTACCCCTTTGCGGTTGTTGATGAAGGAGCCCATATCGGTGACAGGGTTGTTCTCTTCCCCGGTGTCTATATCGGCCGCAACGCCGTGATAGGGGACGATACCCTCCTCTATCCAAACGTGACCGTGAGAGAGGGGTGCAGGATCGGCAGGCGCGTGATAGTGCACGCCAACTCAGTCATAGGGAGTGACGGCTTCGGGTATGCCAGGGAGGGGAACGCCTACCACAAGATTCCCCAGATCGGAATCGTCGTTGTTGAGGACGATGTCGAGATCGGGGCCTGTGTGACGGTTGACAGGGCGACGCTGGGAGCGACGGTTATTCGCAGGGGAACGAAGGTGGATAATATCGTACAGATTGCCCATAATGTGGAGGTTGGAGAGGATTCGATTATCGTTGCCCAGGTGGGGATTTCAGGAAGCACAAAGATCGGGAATAGGGTCACCCTTGCCGGGCAGGTCGGCATTGTAGGCCACGTCGAGATTGGCGATGATATAACGGTGGGCGCACAGTCCGGTGTCATTGGCAATCTTCCGGAAAAGGGGGTATTTACCGGGTCGCCTGCGGTGCCCCATTCACAATGGCTGCGAATCCAGGGTACTTTGACAAAGCTGCCGGAGATGAGGAAGAGGCTCCTTAAGCTGGAGGAGCGGATCGAGGAGATGGAGAAAAAGAGGGGTGTGCCAAAGTCAGGTTGAAGGCTGATAACTGAAGGTTTTAAGGCGAACAGTTACAGCCGACACATGAATAGGCTCTATTTTCGGCTGAAAACAAGCAACTAAAGGTCAAGGAGAGCGCAATGATTGACATCAATGAGATATTGACCATACTGCCGCACCGGTACCCCTTCCTCCTGGTGGACAGGATCGTGGAGTTCGAAGAGGGGAAGAGGGCAAAGGGGATAAAGAACGTTACCGTGAACGAACCCTTTTTCCAGGGCCACTTCCCGGGGCATCCGGTGATGCCCGGCGTCCTCATTGTGGAATCGATGGCCCAGGTGGGCGGTGTTCTCGCATTCAAGTCAGCCAAGGTGGAGGACCAGGTTGTCTACTTTATGGGTATCGACGATGCCCGTTTCCGGAAACCGGTTCTGCCGGCTGACAGGCTGGAGCTGGTCCTTGAGGTGCTCAGGAGGCGTGGCAAGGTATGGTCATTCAGAGGTGAGGCATTCGTTGACGGAGAGCTTGTTGCTGAGGCGAAGCTCCTTGCCACAATGATGGAGAGGTGACACTACATGGGCAAGAATGAAGAGTGGAGAAACGTAAACAATGAGGTGACGGTACATCCGACGGCTGTTGTGCACCCTACGGCCGAGCTCGACACCGGTGTTGAGATAGGGCCTTATGCCGTTATTGGGGAGCAGGTGAGGATAGGAAAGGGAACCAGGGTAGCATCCCATGCTGTGATAGACAGATGGGTAACAATAGGCAAGGGGTGCGATATTTTTCAATTCACCTCTATCGGCGCCCCCCCGCAGGACCTGCAGTACAGGGGTGAAGAAACGGTGACCGTCATCGGCGACAACAATGTGATAAGGGAGTACGTTACCATACACAGGGCAACGATAAAGGAGGAGAAGAAGACCGTTATCGGCGATAACAACCTTCTGATGGCCTATGTTCACATCGCGCACGACTCAAGGATCGGGAATAACGTCATCATGGCCAATGCCGCAACCCTCGGAGGTCACGTTGTCATTGAGGACCACGTTATTGTGGGCGGCCTCGTGGCGGTCCACCAGTTTGTGCGGCTGGGCGCCCACTCTATCATCGGAGGCGCCTCCGCCGTGAGCAAGGATGTGCCTCCCTATGTCCTTGCCGTTGGAAACCGGGCGCACCTCTATGGGCTCAACAGGGTCGGGCTCAGGCGGCACGGCTTCACGAGGGAGGATATCAACGATATCAAGCGGGCCTACAATATCATCTTTCGTTCGTCGCTCCCCATCACGGAATCTCTCGATAGACTGAAGGCAGAGATGCCTGACTCTGTCCATGCCCGATGTTTCATCGACTTTATCGGGGCCGCGAAGAGGGGTGTTGCCAAGGAGAGGGGGAAAAAGAGGGGGGATGGACATGAAGCGGATTAGGGTCGGGGTCATCGGGGCAGGGTATCTTGGGAGGTTTCATGCCGAGAAGTATGCAGCACTCGACAGCGCCGAGCTGGTCGGTGTTGTCGATATTGACCGAAAGAGGGCGGACACCCTTGCCGCTGCGGTCGAGACGCAGGCGTTTTCCTCTCATACGGATATTCTCGATAAGGTCGATGCCGTCTCGGTCGTTACCCCTACGGAGACCCACTTTGATATTACCAGGGAGCTCCTTGCAAGGGGGATTGATGTGATGCTGGAGAAGCCGATGACCAGCACCGTCGATGAGGCGGATGAGTTGATTGAAACAGCGGAGAGGTGCGGCGCACTCCTGCAGATAGGGCACCTTGAGAGGTTCAATGCAGCGGTGGTTGCCCTTGAGGGGAAGGATGTAGCACCCCTCTTCATTGAGTCTGACCGGCTCTCCCCCTTCCCGAACAGGGGGGTTGATGTAGACGTTATCCTCGACCTCATGATTCACGATATCGATATTATCCTGAACCTCGTCGATTCAGACGTTGAATCGGTTGAGGCCGTGGGGGTGCCTGTGGTAACCGGGAAGGTCGATATAGCGAATGCACGCCTTAAGTTTAAGAGCGGCTGTGTGGCAAACGTCACCGCCAGCAGGGTCTCAAAAGAGATGGTAAGGAAGACGCGCCTCTTTCAACCCGATGAGTATGTGTCGATCGATTATGCGGCCCAGAAGATTGCCATTTTCAGGAGAGAGAGGGGGGCGGGGGGACTGCCCCGCATTGTCGAGGAGGATATTACCATAGAGAGGAGGGATTCATTGATGGAGGAGACCAGGGCCTTCCTCACCTGTGTTGAAAGGAGAGAGCAGCCCCTCGTTTCCGGGAGGGAGGGGAAGCGGGCCCTCCTTGTGGCGCAGCAGATACAGGATTCGATACAGCAGAGTCTTGAAGCGGTCGGGGCGCGTCTTGGAATAATCTGAGATCTCTCTTCGATAGGAACGAAGTGAGGGGCCGCCTTGTGCAACTCTCACTGAAGGCTTACGATGGGGGAGAAGCTGTCCTGT
>JBHHXU010000022.1:0-11590 GCA_046757185.1 Thermodesulfobacteriota bacterium | reverse complement strand
CACTGTCTATTGATAAGATGTTGGGACAATCCCGCATGTGTATGACCACCCCCTCCCCCCCCGTCATAAATCCAACAATCTCATCGCCGGGCAACGGGTTACAGCACCTCGCGTACTTTATCAGGACATCTTCAACCCCTTTAACGGCAACCGCATCTTTATGCCTCTTCTTACCCTTATGGAAGAGGCGCACAAACTTCGACAATCCGACTATCGGTTGAAGCATGAGTCTTTCAGGCTTGAGAACCTTGCTCATCAGGTGACTTACGGAGAGCTTCCCGTATCCTATGTTCGTGAGAAGCTTGTCGAGGCTCGCTATCCCCAGACCCTCTCTTGAAATCCTCTCTATCTCCCCCGATGTAAGCATCTCGTTGAAATCAAGGCCGTGTTTCTTGAACTCCTTTTCACATATCTCCCGTCCGAGGGCTATGCTCCTCGTCCTCTCCTCAGTCTTAATCCACTGCCGAATCTTTGTCTTTGCCCGTGAGGTCACTGCATACTTCAGCCACTCCTTGCTCGGGTTGTGGTTTTGCGACGTGGTAACCTCAACCATGTCGCCGTTTCTCAATCGATAGTGAAGGGGAACCACCTTGCCGTTTACCCGCGCACCCGTACACCGGTCGCCGATGTCGGTATGTATGGCGTAGGCGTAGTCGATAACCGTCGCACCGACGGGAAGCTCCTTGATATCACCCATAGGGGTAAAGACAAAGACATCGTCAGGAAAGAGGTCTACTTTCAGGGTCTCGATAAATTCCCCTGCGTCCTTCATCTCCTTCTGCCAGTCCAGAAGCTGTCGTAGCCAGCCAAATTGCTTCTCCTCTTCGTGATCGGCAGACACACCCCCCTTGTACCTCCAGTGGGAGGCAATTCCGTCCTCCGCCACTCTGTGCATATCGTGTGTCCTGATCTGCACCTCCATCCTCTCCTGATGGGGACCGATGACCGCCGTGTGTATGGACTGATACATATTGCTCTTGGGAAGGGCGATATAGTCCTTGAATCTTCCCGGTATTGGCTTCCAGGCGGAGTGAACGATGCCGAGTGTCTCATAACACTCCTTTATGGTATCGACAATGATTCGAAAACCGACGATATCGTAGATGTGCTCTAAATCGACCCTCTCATGCTCAATCTTTTTGTAGATGCTGTAGAGGTGTTTTGACCTGCCGCTTACAACCGCCTTCAGGCCGTGCTCCGCAAGCTTCTTCTCTATGACCTCCTTCACCTCGTGAATGTACCTCTGCCTCTCATCATCCTCCTTGGCAAGTTTCGTGAGGATCATGCTGTGTTCAACGGGGTTCAGATATTTGAAAGCAAGCTCCTCAAGCTCCATCTTTACCCAGCCGATGCCCAACCGGTGCGCCAGGGGGGCGTAGATGTCTATGGTCTCCTGGGCCACCTTCTTCTGCCTCTCCGGCGGCAGGTAGTCGAGGGTCCGCATGTTATGAAGTCTGTCGGCGAGCTTTATAACGATGATCCTGATATCTTTCGCCATTGCGACGAGTATCTTCCGGAAGTTTTCCGCCTCACGTTCCTTCTGGTGGTCGAAGGTTACCTTGCTCAACTTTGTCAGACCGTCCACCAGCGTTGCCGTCTCGTCGCCGAAGAGCCCTCTTATATCATCGAGTGACGTGCGTGTGTCCTCAACGGTATCGTGGAGCAATCCCGTGGCGACCGTTACCGCATCCATTTCCATGCCGGCCAGTATATGGGCCACCCCGAGGGGGTGATTGAGGTAGGGCTCTCCCGACATTCGGCTCTGCCCCTGGTGAACCATGGCTGAAAAGACGTAGGCCTTCTTGATAAACTCAAAGTCCGCCGAAGGGTTATAGGAAGTCACCTTTTCTATGATATCTTCTAAGCGAATCATGTTTTTACTGTAAGGCAAAGGAGAGTTTTTTTCAACAGGAAAGAGGGTGGGTGCTCCCCATAGCGCTCTGCAGGTAGTCTGATACGGATGAGAGAGTTTCCCATACCCGCAATCGAACAGCTTTACATGGGCCTCGCACCCGCCAATGACCGTATGGAGTCACCTTCCAACGAATGATCTTAACGGGACTCTTGTGGAGCCCCATTTTACAATTGACAGCAGGTAGTAATCCGCCTATAGTGACAAATACTCTTCTGGAAAGTGGTAGGTGTAAGGGTATTCAGATGAGGGAAGTTTCCAGACCATTCGTCGGAAACTCCTTTTATTTTGAGGTGACATGAAGGGGCCCATCGGCGTATTCGACTCAGGCATCGGCGGTCTTACCGTTTTGAGGGAGATAGAACGGCTCCTGCCCCATGAGGATACCATCTACCTGGGCGACACCGCCCGTGTCCCCTACGGGACAAAGTCGCGGGAGACGGTCATGCGGTATGCCGTTGAGAATGCCCGCTACCTCCTCAACGAGAAGATCAAGCTCCTCGTTGTCGCCTGCAATACCGCATCGGCCTTTGCGATCGACACCCTCCGGCAGACACTGGATATCCCGGTAGTCGGCGTTATCGAGCCGGGTGCGCGTAAGGCGGTTGAGGTTGCCAGGACGAGGAGGGTAGGCGTCATCGGTACGGAGGGGACCATCAGGAGCGGGGCCTATTTCGACGCCATCAAGAGGCTTGATGCGAAGGTGGCGGTCTTCACGAAGCCGTGCCCCCTCTTTGTTCCCCTTGCAGAGGAAGGGTGGCTTGACAACAAGGTGGCGCGGATTACGGCGGAGCACTACCTTCAGGACCTTCTGAAGGAGTGGGTTGACACCCTCGTACTCGGATGTACCCACTACCCCCTCCTCAAGGGAGTCATCGGGGAAGTAATGGGACGGGAGGTCTTACTCATCGACTCCGCCGAGGAGACCGCCGTAGAGGTAAAGAGGGTTCTTGAGGAGGAGAAGATTCTGAAAAAAAGGGCGGTCGGACAGGGCAACCACACCTTCTACGTCACCGATTCACCGGGACGGTTTATTGCCGTCGGGAGACGATTCCTCGGCGGTGTGCTCGACAGGGTAAAACTGGTAACGGTTGAAGGGTGAGGATGGCTAAGAGGGGCGCCAGGAAGGATTCTCGTTTTCCGTGGATTGCGATTGCCGTCGCCGCGGCAACCTTTCTTGTCCTAGTCATCATCTTCATACGGTATGGGGATAAGATATTTCCACCACCTGTCCCCAAAAAGGTAGCGACAGGGAGAGAGATAGCGTTTTACTTCGCCGACGGGGAGAAGGGGGGGCTCATGTCCGAGAGGAGGAACATCCGGAAGGGGGATCTTGCAGCGGAACTCACCGAGGTGGTAGAGGGACTCATTGCAGGGCCGAAGGGGAGTCTTTTGCCCACCATCCCGGAGGGGACACAACTCCTCTCTGTCGAGATAAAGGGGGATGTCGCTTTTATCGATCTCTCACGAGGTATTGCAGATAACCATCCGGGCGGGACGTCCGGTGAACTTTACACCATCTACTCCCTGGTCAATACCATTGTCCTCAACTTCCAACGGATCAAGGAGGTACAGCTCCTCATCGAGGGGAGGAGGCGTAAGACCCTTGCGGGGCATATTGAGATAGACTATCCCCTGACGCCCGACAGGAAGATGATGAAAGGGTAAGGGCATGCAGCACGCAATTGAAGATTGAATATTGAGATATTAGCCAAGTCATACTTTAATCAGCCACAGAGAGCACAGAGTAAAACTTTAAAAAGAGCGTTCCCTTCCTATCAAAAGACTCCTCCCTGTTCTCTGTGGTTAATGCGTTTTTAGGTATTAAAAGTAAAAGCCATAACCCGACCCCTTGCCGTTTAACTCCCCTTCACCTCAACCCTGAAATAGTCGCAGTGTTGACTGATTACACAGGAACCGCACCTCGGTCTCCGAGCCACACAGGTCTGTCTCCCGTGGAGGATGAAGGTGAGTGTTGTTTTGCTCCACCGATTCCTCGGGATAATTTTCTGGAGATCGATCTCTATCCTGTCGGGGTTGCTTTCCTGAGCGAGCCCCAGGCGGTTTGCCACCCGCTTGACGTGGGTATCGACCGCTATTGCCTCCTGCCCAAAGGCGCTTCCGAGGACTACGTTCGCTGTCTTCCTGCCGACCCCCGGCAGCGTGGTGAGTTCCTCAACGGTGTCCGGCACCTCACCCCCGAAGTCTGAGACAATCTTTGTACAGCACCCGATGATCGCCCTTGCCTTGTTCCTGTAGAAACCGGTCGGTCGGATCATCTCCTCAAGCTCACTCCGGTCGGCGCCTGCATAATCCCCTGCCGATTTGAAACGTTTAAAGAGGGGAGGCGTAACCTCGTTGACCCGCTTGTCGGTGCACTGGGCGGAGAGGATGGTGGCTATGAGGAGTTCAAGGGGATTGGTGAAATGGAGGGCGATGGAGGCCCCTTTAAACTCCTTACCTAGCGTGTCGAGGATTGCGGTGGCACGCCTCTTGAGGTCGGGCTTCGTCACGACGACCTTCTTACCTTATCGATAGTCGAAGTCAAAGCCCCTTTCCCGGTCATCTCGTCGAGTGCTCTCTCCGAGTCTCCCGCTTCCAGTTCAACACCTCTAACCGCATCGGTCAGAAGGGTGACCGTAAAGCCCTCGTCTATGGCATCGAGGACCGACGCCTTCACACAGTAATCGGTGGCAAGTCCCCCAGCATAGAGGTGGTCCACCCCCTTTTCCAAGAGCGACTCGGTAAAGGGCCTTCCCCCTTCATCCAATGCCTGGAAGGCGGAGTAGCTGTCCTTATCCGGGTCTTCACCTTTGGTGAGGATAATCGTATCGGGGGGAAGCTGAAGAGCAGGATGGAACTCGGCCCCCCTTGTTCCCTGGACGCAGTGTGGTGGCCAGAGACCTCCGTACTCCTTGAAGTGCTTTGTTACTACCGGATGCCAGTCTCTCGATGCATAGATAGGGAGCCCGGCCTCATTGAAAATAGAGATATATTCATTCAAAACCGGCACAACTTTATCCCCCTCAGGTACGGCAAGGGCACCTCCCGGGCAGAAGTCGTTCTGAAGATCGACGATCAGAAGGGCGCTATTCTTCACACGTGCCTCCTTGCTATTATTCAGAATGAGCGGGTATGCTCCCTATCCTATTTATTCCCTTTCCTCTTCGATTACAGGCTCTTTAAATGCCTTACGAGTGCATTAATCTCTGCATCGGACATCGTGTACTTCGGCATTGCCATGGGGAAATTCGGATATTTTTTGTTGCTTCCCCAAACACCTTTTTCAATCACCTTCTTGATAGGCCCCGCATCGCCTTTTATAAAATCGGTTCCGGCCAATTTTGGCCCCATCGCAGTGCCTTTGCCACCATCGCCGTGGCACATGGTACATTTAGAAGCATATATTGAGGCGCTATCAGCGGCCATTACCGTTCCAAACGATACAACCCCAAGGATAACCTCTATAATTGATTTAGGTACGATAGCCTCTGGTACCGGTGACCGGCATCCAAGTGAGCTGTGAGGTCTGACTTGACTGTACTCCAGCCTCAATGGATGTCAACATCTTTACTATTATTGATCATTGGTTGAAATCTGCAATATTTTTGGCAGGATAGTAAGGTTACACCTTCATATATCAATTTTATCTCATATTAAACCCAGTGGTGCAACTACTGTAAGGCAGGATCGAGAAACTTACCCATCTTACGGTACTTATTATATCGTGCCTCTACAAGCTTATCGACTGATATCTTCTTTAACTCATCGAGGGAAGCGAGGATGACCTTCTTCACACTCTTTGCCGCACTCTCCCAGTTGCTGTGGGCCCCGCCCAGCGGCTCCTTTATCACCTTATCAACGACCCCCAGTTTGAGCAGCTCCTTTGCCCCTATCTTCAGAGCCTCTGCCGCAACATCCGCCTTACTCCCGTCCCTCCAGAGTATCGCCGCGCACCCCTCCGGTGATATGACCGAGTATATGGAGTACTCCATCATGATTACCCTGTCGGCAACCCCTATCGCCAATGCGCCGCCGCTCCCCCCCTCACCGATGACAACGGAAACGACAGGCACCTTCAGTCGCGACATGACCATGAGGTTTTCAGCAATCGCCTCTGACTGCCCTCTCTCCTCCGCCCCTATACCGGGGAACGCGCCCGGTGTGTCTATGAAGGTAACTACCGGTCTCCCAAGCCGCTCGGCAAGTTTCATGAGCCTCAGTCCTTTCCGGTAACCCTCGGGATTGGGCATCCCGAAGTTCCTGTATATCTTATCCTTCGTGGACCTCCCCTTCTGATGGCCGATGAGCATGACGGAAGCGCCGCCTATCGATGCAAGACCTCCCACAATGGCCGGGTCGTCCTTATACTTTCTATCGCCGTGAAGTTCGACGAAATCATCACAGACGAGCTTCACATAGTCGAGGGTATACGGTCTGTTGGGGTGCCTTGCCAGCTGCGCCACCTGCCACGGGGTGAGTCGTGAATAGACCTTCTTTTTCAACGCCTGTACCGTCTTTTCAAGGACCTTGATATCGTCCTTCAGCTCCACCTTCCCATCCGCGTAGAGTCCTTTTACCTCACGCAACTGCGACTCCAGCTCCGCGACCGGTTTCTCGAATTCAAGGGGCTGTTTAAGTGTCATCCTGCAAATCTCTGCTTATCGAAAGTTGCAGCTCTAGGCGAGCCTCACCTCAATCTCTGAGGCGATACCCTTGATAGAACTGATCAACCTGTCAGTCGGTTTTATCTTCATGTTTTCCGGAAGGGCAACGACCGTCTCCTCACCCCCCTCATCGATGATGTGAAGGTAGACCTGTGAATTGCCCCTATTTGACATGACAACCCTCTTCAATTCATTGAGCCCGTCAACACCGACCACCGCTCTTTTCACGACAATATGCACCTTCCTGTCGACCCGCTCCTTTGCCTCCTCGAGAGGATAGATATCGGAGGCGATTACCTTTGTCCTCTCTTCGTCCCTGTCGACCCTTCCCGCCACGATAAGGGGTGACGTTGAGGTGAGGTGGCGGTTCACGGTGGTGAAGAGGTTCGCAAAGACAAGGACCTCCACATTCCCCTTGAGGTCTTCAAGGTTCAGGAATGCCATCCTCTCACCCCTCTTGGTCTTAATCTCCTTCACCCCTCCCACCATCCCGCCAATGGTGATTGTCTCCTCATTCGAACACCCTCTTATGTTCTCTGTATTCGTCGTTGCATAGAGGGCAAGCTCCTTCGAGTATTTCAGGAGGGGGTGTCCCGTTATATAAAAGCCGAGGGCCTCCTTTTCATAGCTCAGCTTCTCCTTCTCCGGCCACTCCTCAATATCGGGAAGTTCAAATGTCGGAAGGGCGTTCATTTTCCCCAGTCCTTCAAAGATGGTTATCTGTCCCTGTTGCCTGTCCCTCTGAACCCCCTGGGCAATCTCCATCGCTCTGTCAAGGGATTCGATGAGCTGTGCTCTCCTGACCCCCGTGTAGTCGAAGGCGCCACACTTAATGAGGCTCTCGACAACCTTCTTGTTGGTCCTCCGCGAATCGACCTTTCCGAGGAAATCGATAAGCGACTCAAAAGGCCCTTCCTCCCTCGCCTTCAGGATGCTCTCTATGGCGGCGGCGCCGACATTCTTTACCGCTGCAAGTCCGAACCGCACCTTGTCTCCCACGACGGTAAAGTCCCTTGAGCTTTCATTGACATCGGGAGGGAGGACCTCGATCCCCATATCCCTGCACTCGCCGATATATTTGATGACCTTATCGGTGTCACCCATATCCGACGTGAGGAGGGCCGCCATAAACTCAACCGGGAAGTGGGCCTTGAGGTAGGCGGTCTGATAGGCGATCAAGGCGTAGGCGGCACTGTGGCTCTTGTTAAAACCGTACCCTGCAAAATGGGCCATGTTGTCGAATATCTTCTCAGCCGCCTTTGCCGTCACCTTGTTTTCTCTGGCGCCTGCAAGGAATTTAGCGCGCTGCTCAAGCATCTCCTCGGGGAGCTTCTTCCCCATCGCTTTTCTCAGGATATCCGCATCACCGGGCGTGTACGATGCAAGCACCTTCGCAATCTCCATCACCTGCTCCTGATAGACGATAACCCCGTAGGTGTTCTCCAGGATATCCTTGAGCTGTGGGAGTTCATAGGTTATAGAGACCCTGCCGTATCTCCTTTTGATGAAGTCGTCGACCATCCCGCTCTGGAGCGGGCCCGGTCGATAGAGGGCAACGGCCGCCATGAGGTCCTCGAATTTTTCCGGTTTCAGTTTGCGGAGGAGCTCTTTCATTCCCGAGCTCTCGGACTGGAAGACCCCGTTGGTGTCGCCCCGCCCTATCAATTCGTAGGTCGGGGTATCGTCAAGCTGAATGGCATCGATGTTCAGCTCGACCCCCCTCTGCTCCCTTATCAGCTTCACCGCCTTGTCTATAACGGTGAGGGTCTTGAGGCCGAGAAAGTCGAATTTTACCAGTCCGATCTTTTCAACATCCTTCATCGCATACTGGGTGGTGACCGTTTCGTCTTTCTGCCCCTTGTAGAGGGGGAGGTATTCGACGAGAGGGCGGTTGGATATGACGATCCCCGCGGCGTGGGTCGACGCGTGACGTGTCAATCCCTCGAGCGATTTCGCAACCGTAATCAGCTCCGCCACTTTTGTATCGCTCTCTATCAGTTCCTTGAGGCCGGGTTCATCGCTGATCGCCTTCTCGATGGTGATGTTCAGGACGGGGGGGATCATCTTGGCAATCCTGTCAACCTCTCCATACGGCATGTCCAGCGCCCTCCCCACATCACGTATGACCGCCCTCGCCTTCATCTGGCCGAAGGTGATAATCTGCGACACATTCTCCCTGCCGTACTTCTCCGACACATATCTGATAACCTCGTCCCTACCCTCAAAACAGAAGTCGATATCGATGTCGGGAAGGCTGATCCTGTCGGGGTTCAGAAAACGCTCGAAGAGGAGGTTGTACCGGATCGGATCGACATTGGTAATACCGAGAGAATAGGCCACGAGGCTCCCCGCCGCCGAGCCCCTCCCCGGCCCGACGGGAATCCCGTTTTTCCTCGCATTGGCTATGAGATCGGCGACGATGAGAAAGTAGCCGGAAAACCCCATCGTCTTGATCACCTTGAGCTCCTTTTCAAGCCTTTCAATGTAGTGCCACCGGTCAGTTTCTTCATCCTTGCCCACAGCGAGCCGTTCATCAAGACCGTGACGTGCCTGTTTTTCGAGGAGAGAATCGACATCTTCGCCTTCCGGCAGTATAAACTCCGGGAGTTGAGGGTTCCCGAGCTCCAGTTCCAGATTGCACCGCTCGGCAACCTCAATGGTGTTTGCTATGGCCTCCGGAATGTCCTTGAACGCCTCCTCCATCTCTTTCGGTGATTTCAGGTAGAACTGGTCGGTCGAAAACTTGAGCCTATCCGTTTCGTTGACCGTCTTTCCCGTCTGAATGCAGACAAGTACATCGTGGGCCTTTGACTCCTCCCTTGTCAGATAGTGACAGTCGTTTGTCGCGATGAGGGGGATGTCAAGCTTCTTCCCTATCTCCATGAGCTCCCTGTTGACGGCCTTCTGCTCCTCTATCCCGTTATCCTGGAGTTCGAGATAGAAGCGTCGGTCGGGGAAGATATCTCTGTACTCTTCCGCCGCCTCAACGGCCTTCTCCTTTCCGCCTCTGCTCAGATGGTACGAAATCTCACCGTTGAGGCATGCGCTCAGGGCGATAAGCCCCTCGCTGTGCTCTCTCAGAAGTCCCTTGTCTATCCTTGGTTTGTAATAGAACCCCTCAAGATGACCGGCAGTTACCAGCTTGCAGAGGTTCCTGTACCCTGTGCTGTTCTTCACGAGGAGTATCAGGTGGTGGTAGCTGGAGTTGCCCTTGGCCGGAGGGGACTTGTCGAACCTGCTTCCCGGCGCGACGTAGATCTCACACCCGATAATCGGCTTTATCCCGTACTTGAGCGCCTTCTGATAGAACTCGATTGCCCCGAACATGTTACCGTGATCGGTCATGGCCACGGCGGGCATCTTATACTCCCTTGCCAGCTCAAAGAGCTCATCGTGCCTGATGGCGCCGTCAAGGAGACTGTACTGGGTGTGGAGATGGAGATGTACAAAGTCTGAGTGGTGCATAGCGGAAGTAACTTATCACAAGCGGTCGGTTTTGTGAAGGGGATTGTATCCGTGTCGGCCGTGTGAGACCGGTCGTAAGGAGGGGGAGCTCAGGTGGTGAGGAGCTGCTGGAACAGTTACAGGGCCGGCTGCTGCTGTGTTATACAGTGGATGGCGCCGAAGCCGTAGATGAGGTCTCGACAGTCGATCCCCACGACCCTGCGATCGGGGAAGGAGTCGCCGATTATCTCCAGGGCCTCCTCGTCATTCACGCTGTCAAAGGTCGGAACAAGAACCGATTCGTTGCCGATATAAAAATTGGTATAGCTTGCCGGGAGTCTCTGTTCTGGGGGGCCGTTCCTCTCCGGCATGGGCAATTTCTTGACCTCAATGCTATTGCCATCCTGGTCTGTTGCCCCAAGGAGGATCTCGTAGTTCTCACGGAGGGCGCCGTAGTTCTCGTCCCTCTCATCCTCCTCGCAGGCGCAGAGGACGGTCGTCGGGCAGACAAAACGGGCGATGTCGTCAACATGGCCGTCCGTATCGTCCCCCGCGATCCCCCTCCTGAGCCAGATTATCTCACTGACCCCGAGATAGCTCCTGAGGGCCTCTTCGATATCCCCCTTTGTGAGCTCCGGGTTTCTGTTCCTGTTGAGGAGACACTCCTCCGTCGTCAGGAGGGTCCCCCTCCCGTTCACGTCGATGGATCCCCCCTCGAGTACGATGGCGGGGGTGAAAGAGGGGATATTCATCGACCGGTTGATGAAACCGGGGACGGCGGTGTCCCTCAGGAGGTTTTCGTACTTCCCTCCCCAGGCGTTGAAGTCCCAGTCGACCATCGCCAAGCGCTCATCATTTTGGTTGACGAGGAAAATAGGGCCGTAGTCCCTGAACCAGACATCGCCGTAATCGTAGAGGTGGAATGTGACATCGTCAGAAGCGATACCAGCGCCGCCCAACAACCCCTCGACCCGTTCTTTCATCCGGCCATCCCTGACGAGGAGGTTGACCCGTTCGGAACCTGCCAGCGCCTCGATAATCGAGAGGTAGATCTCTTCTACCCCCTCGATCCTGCCAGGAAAGGTAGCCGGATCGCACGGCCAGGAGAGCCAGACCGCATCGTGCCGCTCCCACTCGGCAGGCATGCGATAACCGAGGGAAGCAGGCAACCCGGCCTGTGATGTACGACTATCTCTGTTCACTACCGAAAAAGAGATTCTTGAAGGAGAGGGCTATTCTTAGACGTATAGCCTATCATACTGTATTTCTTGTTTTTATTTCTTTAGGTGCTTTGGCGGCTTCTCCTGTCCCACGCCTCTGCCGCAATCCTGCTCATCACCGCAGAGGAGCCGGTAGGCATCGGGTCTCCTATTCTTCAGGAACCCCCACTCCTCCCGTATCCTGCCATTCATTTGCAGGTCGGCCCTCACGATGAGCACCTCTTCCTTATCCCGACTCGCCTTTCCGATGATATTGCCGAAGGCATCGGAGAGAAAGGAGCCACCCCAGAAACGAAGCCTTCCCTCCGTTCCGACACGGTTTACCGCCGCGATGTGGACTCCGTTAG